>CAZKQC010000006.1:18517-21316 GCA_964554825.1 uncultured Planctomycetales bacterium | reverse complement strand
ATTACGATTATCTTATTATAGCCTCCGGAGCAAGAGCGGCTATCCCGGATATCCCCGGCAAGACTAAAGACGGCGTATTCAGCCTTTATACCCTGGAGGATGCGAAAGAGATAAAACAGAGGCTCAGTATTATTAATAATATCTGTCTGGTTGGCGAACCCGGTATCTGCCTGGCGCTTAGTGAAATTATTACCTCCAAAGATAAAGAGGTGAAGGTGATTAGCCCTACCCGGCCGGAGGCATTCACGGCTTCAGAGAAAAGCGAATGGATAGAGCTCCTTTTGATACAGGAGATTATCGGAGAGGGCAGCGAGCTGAAGGCGCTTAAGCTAAGCAATGGCAAGGTCCTGGAAGCCTCAATGATTTTATTCTGCGGCAATTATGCGCCTGCGCTGGGTTTTCTTAAGGAGACAGAGGTTAATTTAGAGGCGGGATACATCGTAGTAGACGATAATATGCGCACTGCGTCAGAGAATATCTTCGCTTGCGGAAGCGTATGCAATAAAGAGGGAGTGATCATAAAAGAAAAATCCTGGCTCCAGGCCCAGCAGGAGGGTATAACAGCCGCCAGGTCAATCAGCGGTTTAATCGAAAGGGGAAACACACTATGTCAGCAGACGTCTTAATACAATTAGGTACCAAAGGTGCCGGAACTATCTTAAAGGTTACCGGGGAGGCCCTGGAGCTAGCGATAAAAGAAAATGGCCTTGATCAAAAAATAGGGTTTCCTGATACTAATTATTATCTGCCTTTAGCTAATGCCCTGCTTAAGCTTGAGGTTAAGACCCTGGGTGACTGCAAGCAGGTTTTAGAGCAGGCCCAGAACCTTAATGATAATAAAGCAGCTTCAAGCGGAGCCAATATCCAGGCCCTGGGCGGGATATTGAATAAAGGCCTGGCCACGCTTTTCTGCGAAGAGGTATTAGCCTGCCTTAAATACCTGGATAGGGAGCATCCGCAGAAAGGTTACGCGGGTTTTCTTTCCGATACGCTTTTGCGTGCCCTGGGGATTCAGCTGGTAGACGGAAGGATCGCGGGTATTGCCGTAATCTTAGGCCCGGCCAAAGACGCCAAGGCAGCAGTAAAACTGGTCAGGGATTTTCAGAGCAGGAGCATAGTGAGCATCCTGGTCGGTAATATAGAGGGTAACACCTTCAAGAAGCAACTCGAAGAAGAAAAGGTGGAGATCGGGCTGGATAATTACATCGTGCCCCTGGGGGAAGATTACCTCTCGGCGATTTATGCGGTGAACTGGGCAGTACGAGCTCCGCTGATGTATGGCGGGCATAAGAGCGGACAGTGGAGGGAGATACTTAAATACAGCCAGGAGAAGGTCCCGGCCTTCGTGGTCCTCCTGGGCCATGTAGATGAGGTGCTGGTGGCAACAGGATTAGGGGCCCTGGCAATGGGTTTTCCGATTATTACTGACCTGGAAGTTCCGCAGCTGCCTAAGATAGACACTACGCTTTACGATGCGCTGGTGACAGAGAGGGATTACGATAAGCTGGCAGCCAAGTGCATTGAGACCAGGGGCCTGAAGGTGAAAGTCAGCAGTATCTCTGTCCCCGTGCCTTATGCCGCAGCCTTTGAGGGAGAGCGGGTCAGAAAGGAACAGTTGTGGGTTGAATTCGGAGGCAAGAGCGGCCTTTCATTCGAATATCTGACCGTGAAACCGACGGATCAGGTCCAGGATGGAAAGATAGAATTGATAGGCCCGGACATAGACACACTTAAGCCCGGAGTCAAGTCTATGCCCCTGGCTATTATAGTTGAGGTTGCGGGCCGTAAGATGCAGAAGGACTTTGAGCCCATACTGGAGCGCCAGATACACCGTTTTATAAATTACGCCATGGGGATTATGCATATCGGCCAGCGCGATATGAACTGGATAAGGATATCCGAGGATACCTTTAAGAAGGGTTTTCGTCTTGGGCATATCGGAGTGATCCTGCACGCCATGCTGCACCAGGAATATAACGCCATCGTAGATAAGATACAGGTTAAGCTTTACACTAGACGGGAAGACGTGGAAAGGCTGCTCGGGGCCGCAAAGAAGACCTTTGATGAGCGCGATGAGCGTATCAGCGGGATGAGCGATGAGAGCGTGGATACGTTTTATTCCTGCCTGCTCTGCCAGTCATTTGCGCCGAACCACGTCTGCATCGTCACTCCTGAAAGGCTGGGCCTGTGCGGCGCCTATTCATGGCTGGATGCCAAGGCCTCTTATGAGATTATGCCTACCGGGCCGAATCAGCCCATAACCAAGGGGGCAGCGCTTGATGAAAATACAGGGCAGTGGAAGAATATAAATGATTTTGTTTACAGTAAATCCAATAAGACTATCGACAGGGTAAGCATGTATTCGCTGATGTTCGCTCCGCAGTCATCCTGCGGCTGCTTTGAGTGTATCGTAGCGATAATCCCCGAGGCCAACGGTGTGATGGTGGTTAACCGGGATTATTCCGGGATGACGCCCTGCGGCATGACCTTTACCACTCTGGCCGGTTCAGTGGGCGGCGGCGTGCAGACTCCGGGCTTTTTAGGAGTGGGTAAGTTGTATCTGACCAGCAGGAAGTTTATCTCCTGTGAAGGCGGATTGAAAAGACTGGTCTGGATGCCCAAGGAGCTCAAAGAACTGCTCATGGATAAGCTTAAGCAGCGCGCCCAGGAATTAGGGGACCCTGTGCTTCTGGATAAGATTGCCGATGAAACAGTGGCTACCAGTTCCGAAGAATTGCTTGATTTCTTGAGCAAGGTCGGGCATCCGGCATTGAATATGCCGCCGATAATATAACTAAA
>CAZKQC010000006.1:0-18507 GCA_964554825.1 uncultured Planctomycetales bacterium | reverse complement strand
GAGATAGTTTTTCTTATATATTTAAGATAGCAATGTCAAGCCACCCCTCTCGATTTCTTCCTATCTATGTAATAGCAGTCCTGTTTCTTCTGGTAACAGCAGGTTTTTCTGCTGAGTCAGAATTGACGGAATTCCAGAAACAGGCCAGGATTTATCGTATCCAGGGCTATGAACTGCAGAAAGAGGGAGACCTGGAAGGCGCGTTCTCCTACTACCAGAAGGCAATCTACCTAGATCCCAATTACGTGGTTGTATACAACGATATCGGCATTCTTTATGAGAGCGCAGGCGATATCGAACATGCGAAAGAAATGTATCTGAGGGCGATAGATGTAGCCCCTACTTATCCTAATAGTTATTCCAATCTCGCGCTTATTTATGAAGGAGAAAAGGATTACGCCAAGGCAGTTGTCTGTTGGATAAGAAGGGCAATACTGGGAGACCAGAATGACCCCTGGTCAGAGATAGCCAGGAAGCGGCTGGGAGATATCGTGAACGCCGCCCCGGAGGCATATAGCAATATCGAAGAGCAGTTTAAAGCCAATATCCAGCAGTTATCCGGCAAAGAGCCCTCCCTGGCACAATTCGGGTTTCTTACCCCGGAAAGCCCTAAGGTCACTTTGTTTAAAGAAGAAAAGGCTCCTGCAGAGGCTGTGAAGCCGGATAATAAGGCCCGCTCGGAAACTTATCTGAAACGCGCCAGGGATAATTTTTCGAAAGGAGAATACGTCACTGCTTTAAAGGAGGCTACGGTAGCAAGCTATCTGGATCCCTCCAACAGCGAGATAAATGAGTTTGTCGATAAAATTCGCAAGAAGCTTTTGGAATAGAAGGCTACACCTTCACACCCCCTATTTAGTTCCCATGTTTAATTAATGCAAAAAAAGAAGTTCTATTTAATCGACGCTACTGCTCTTTGCTATCGTGCGTTCTACGGCGTAAGCGCTCTCTCTACGACATTCGGACAGCCCACAGGCGCCATCTACGGATTTATAAACATACTCCAGAAGATACTAAAGGATAATAAGCCTGATTATCTGGCGATATGTTTTGACGTCTCCCGGGATACCTTCAGGCAGAAGAAATTTAAAGAGTATAAAATACAGCGTCCTCCTATGCCGGACGGGCTCTCCAGCCAGATACCGTTTATAAAAAAGATAGTCTTAGCCTACGGCCTTGCCCTTTTCGAAAAAGAAGGTTTTGAGGCGGATGATATTATCGCCACCCTCGCCAGCAAGGCGGCAGAGTTGGGCCTCTCTACTGTTATTGTAAGTTCCGATAAAGATATATTGCAGCTGGTTGATGAGGATACGCAGGTCTTCAGCCCCTACAAAGACGAAGGCGTGTTCTATGACCAGGAGAAGGTGCTGAAGCGTTTTGGCGTAGAGCCCCCGAGGATAGTTGATATCATCGCTCTTATGGGCGATAGCGTAGACAATATACCCGGCGTCCCGGGGATAGGCGAGAAAACAGCAGCGTCCCTGATCAAGGAGTTCGGCTCCCTGGATAAGTTATTGCGGGAGAGGGATAAGATAAAGCAGGAGAAGGTAAACCGCTCGATTGCCCAGAATTTAGAGATGATAAAATTAAACCGGGAATTAGCGCAGCTTGACAGTAAGGTAGATATAGACTTTGATTTAAAGAAGGCCAAACCCGCGGGGCCGGACCTGGTAGAGCTCTACCGGCTTTTCAAGCATCTTGAGTTTAAGCGTTTCTTAAAAGACCTGCCTTACGAAGAAGAGAAGCGCGAGCACGCCCAGGCGGTCCTTATAGAAGAGGAGGAGTTAAAAGCCCTGCTTTCTAAAAAGGAAGAGCTCTTCTTATACGGATTAAAACTAGAAGAGCTTATATTTGCTATCGGGGATAAGGTGTTTCAGGTAAAGAAACCATACAGAGAGTTAAAGGATATGCTGGCAGACCCCGGGATAAAGAAAACAGGGCATGATCTTAAGAAAACAAAAGTATCCCTGGCCAGGGAGGGGATTGTTCTGGAGGGGATTGATTTCGATACCATGATCGCAGCCTACCTGCTCAATCCTTCCAAGTCGAATTATGGCCTGCAAGACGTATCCTGGGATTATCTGGGGATCAGGCCCGCGGATTCCCTGGATCCCGTAGCTGCTATCGGCATGTTACGTGATTTAAAGCCAAAGTTAAAAAAAGAGCTAGCAGAAAAATCTCTCGACAAGCTGTTTACGGACCTCGAGATGCCGCTGGTTGAGGTTTTGGCGCAAATGGAGCTTTGCGGGATAAAGCTCGATCTGGATATCCTCAAACAGCTCTCCAAGGACATAGACAAGAGGCTGATAAAGCTGATAGAGGAGATCTACTCCATCAGCGGGTGCGAGTTCAATATAAATTCACCCAAGCAATTAAGAGAGATCCTTTTTGAGAAATTAAAATTGCCGGTGGTAAAGAAGACCAAGACCGGGCCTTCCACTGACGAGGAGGTGCTTAAAGCGCTCTCCGGCAGAAACGAGCTCCCGGCGCTGCTCCTTGAATACCGCCAGTTGACCAAACTAAAAAATACCTATATAGACGCGCTCCCTGAGTTGGTGGATGAGGCCTCTGGCCGGGTGCATACCTCTTTTAATCAGACCGGGACTGAAACAGGCAGGTTAAGTTCAAGCAACCCGAACCTGCAGAATATACCTATCAAGACAGATATAGGCAGGAATATCAGGCGTTCGATAATTTCATCAGGCAGCCGGAATTATCTCTTGTCCTGCGATTATTCCCAGATAGAGTTGAGGATACTGGCGCATTTATCCAAGGACGACGATCTTATAGAGGCATTCAGGCAGAACAGGGATATACACAGGATAACCGCATCTTTAGTCTATGGCCTTGATGAGGCAGATGTAGACCAGAAACAGCGCGAGATGGCCAAGAGGGTCAATTTCGGGATCGTCTACGGGCTTACCGCGTATGGCCTCAGCCGCGACTTAGGCATATCGGTTGACGAAGCGCAGAGGTTTATCGATGCCTATTTCCTGCGTTATCCTAAGGTCCAGGAGTACATACAAGAGCAGATTGAAAAGGCTAAGGCCGACGGCTTTGTTACCACTCTTTTAGGCAGGAGAAGATATATCCCGCAGATTAATGATAAAAACCTCGGGGTCAGGCAGTTTGCCCAGCGTCAGGCAGTGAATACGCCTATACAGGGCTCAGCCTCTGACCTGATAAAATTAGCCATGGTGCAGATACAGCGTAAGCTGGCCAGCGCAGGATTAAAATCAACGATGATACTACAGATTCACGATGAGCTGCTTTTTGATGTGGCGCATTCGGAGCTTAAAGAAGTAGTGGCCCTGGTCAGAGAGAGAATGGAAGGCGTATTGAAACTGGACGTGCCTATAAGAGTTGATATAAAAATGGGAAAAAACTGGTTAGAGATGAAGGAGGTCGAATGAAAATAGCAATCTGTGCTTCTGAGGTCGTGCCTTTTGCAAAAACAGGGGGTTTGGCGGATGTCGCCGGAGCCCTGCCCTTGGCGTTGGAAGAGCTAAAGCAGGAAGTAATTATTATTATGCCTAAATATAAGGCTATCCAGGAGCCGAAATTTAAAATCAAGAAATCCAGGGAGGGTATTCCTTATTCGGTGATAGGCGAAGATATCAGGGTGTATTTTATCGAGAACGACGCCTATTTTAATCGCGACTCTCTCTACGGCGATAAGACCGGAGACTACCCAGACAATTTGGAGAGGTTTTCTTATTTCAGCCGCGCTGCCTTAGACCTGCTTAAAAAGATAAACTTCAAGGCGGATATCATACATGTGCATGACTGGCAATCATCGCTCGTCCCGGTTTACCTGAAGACCCTTTACAGGGATAACCCGTTCTATAAGCAAATGAAGACCATACTTACCGTGCACAATATAGGCTACCAGGGCCTTTTCAAGAAAGAAGAATTCCCCAAGCTCGGGCTTGACTGGGGCCTGTTTAACATGGAGCTCCTTGAGTTTTACGATAGGGTCAACATCTTAAAAGGGGGGATGCTCTTTTGCGATATCATCAATACGGTCAGCGAGGCCTATAGCCGCGAGATCCAGAGTAAAGAGTTCGGGTATGGCCTGGAAGGGGTATTGAGTAAGCGTAAACTCGACCTCTTCGGGATATTGAACGGACTCGACTATTCCATCTGGAAACCGGAGCAGGATGAATTCATCCTGAAGAACTATTCCGGCTCTGGCCTGGAGGGGAAATACAAAGATAAGCAGAACCTGCAGGAGATATGCAAGTTCCCCGCCAAGAAAGAAGTGCCGCTTTTCGGTATAGTCTCAAGGCTCGCCGAACAAAAGGGGTTGGATATCTTAAGCGAGGCGATGGAAGAGATCTGCGGGATGAACCTGCAGATGGTGATCCTGGGTACGGGTGACCTGAAATACCATCTTATCCTTGAGGAGATGGTAGAGAAATACCCCAAGGTTATATCTCTGCATCTTAAGTTTGACGATTCACTGGCACACAAGATTTACGCCGGCTCGGATATATTCCTGATGCCTTCTAAATACGAACCCTGCGGCCTGGGGCAGATGATCAGTCTAAGATACGGCACCATCCCCCTGGTCTTTAAGACCGGAGGCCTGGCTGATACCGTAAACGAGAAGAACGGTTTTGTGTTTGATCAATACACGGCACCCCAGCTGGTTGCCACAATCAAGAAGTCTATGCAGGCTTTTAAGGATAAAAAGAAGTGGTCCGGGCTAGTCTCCCGCGCCATGAAGTGTAATTTCTCCTGGGCTGAGTCCGCCAAGAGGTATATCCAGTTGTATGAAAAGGCAAAGGCAAAATAGAAAAAGGATAGTCTTAGGCCTGACCGGTAGCTTTGGCAGCGGTAAGTCCACGGTAGCCGGCATGCTTAAGTCCCGCACAGTCAAGATAATAGACGCGGACAGGATCGCGCATAGCCTCCTCTTGCCCGGCACAGCTGTATATAGGAAGGTAGGGCGCCTTTTCAAGGGAGTGGTCTTAAGAAAAGGCCAGCCGGGCCGCGATAAGTTGGGCAAGGCAGTATTTGGCGATAAAAGGCTGTTAAGAAAACTGCAGGATATAATGCATCCTGAAATCATCCGTATTATCAAAGACGAAATAAAGGCAAATCCAGGTAAGGATATTATTTTAGATGCGCCCCTGCTTATCGAGGCCGGATTAGAGCGCCTGGCGGATAAGGTGCTGGTGGTTAAGGCAGGCAGGGCGAAACAGGTCCAGCGGCTTCTTCGTAAAACCAATTTATCTAGAAGCGATATCTTAAGGAGGATAAACGCGCAGATTCCTCTTTCAACAAAGGTCCGTATGGCGGATTTTGTAATAGATAATAACGGTACTCTAGACAAAACAAAGAAACAGGCCCAGGTAATAAGGAGGTTGTTGTGGAGAAATTAGATATCAGAAAACTAAAAGAAACCAAAATCAGCGAATTAAATAAACTGGCCAAAGAATTCAATGTAAACGGCGCAGGCGGCCTGAAGAAGCAGGACCTCATCTTTAAGATCCTGCAGGCCCAGGCAGAAAAAGAGGGCCTTATGTTCGGGGAGGGGATCCTGGAGATCCTGCCGGAGGGGTTCGGTTTTTTAAGGTCTACAAATTATAACTATCTGCCCTGCCCGGACGATATCTACGTCTCTCCCTCTCAGATAAGGAAATTTGACCTGCGCACCGGGGATACGGTTAGCGGGGAGATCAGGCCTCCGAAAGAAGGAGAAAAATATTTCGCGCTGCTTAAGGTTGAAGCGGTTAATTTCGAGAATCCCGAAGAGGCGAAAGAGAAGATACTTTTCGATAATCTCACTCCTATCTATCCGCAGGAGCAGTTTGTCCTGGAGACTAAGCCGGAAGAGGTATCTACGCGCATAATGGACCTGCTTACTCCTTTAGGCAAAGGGCAGCGCGGCCTGATCGTTGCGCAGCCTTATAGCGGAAAGACCGTCCTTCTGCAGAAGATAGCTAATTCCATTACTACCAATAATCCTGACGCTATACTGATCGTGCTTTTGATTGATGAGCGCCCGGAAGAGGTAACTGATATGCAGCGGCACGTAAAGGGCGAGGTAATCTCATCTACGTTTGATGAGCCTCCGGAGAGGCACGTGCAGGTTGCCGAGATAGTGCTGGAAAAGGCCAAGAGGCTGGTAGAGCATAAGAGAGATGTGGTTGTCCTGCTGGACAGTATAACCCGCCTGGCCAGGGCTTATAACTCTGTAGTCCCGCATAGCGGCAAGGTTCTCTCCGGAGGCATAGATTCAAATGCCCTGCAGAAGCCCAAAAGATTTTTTGGTGCTGCGCGCGGAGTGGAAGAAGGCGGAAGCCTTACCATTATCGCCACGGCCCTGGTGGAGACGGGCAGCCGCATGGATGAAGTCATCTTTGAAGAATTCAAGGGAACCGGCAACATGGAGCTTCAGCTGGACAGAAACCTCTTCCAGCGCAGGATTTACCCGGCCATAGATATAAAGCGTTCTAATACCAGGCACGAAGAGCTGCTTATGAAAGAAGAGGTGCTGCAGAAGGTCTGGGTCTTAAGGAAGGTCCTGAACGAATTAAATAACGTAGAGGCTATGGAGCTTTTGATAGAGAAGCTTTCTAAGACCAAGAATAATTCTGAGTTCTTAAAAAGCATGAATCAGTAATAAAGATAGGAGAAATAAATGAAAGACAAAACTCATCCCAAGTACCAGGAGTGCGTAATCGTCTGCGCCTGCGGCAATACCATACATACCCGTTCCACCAAGCCCAATATCAGGGTGGAGGTATGTTCGAAGTGTCATCCTTTTTTCAGCGGTAAGCAGAAGTTCTTGGATTCTGCCGGCAGGGTAGACAAGTTTATGAAGAAGTACGCTAAAAAGTCTGCTTGAGCATGTTGGATAAGTTAAAGAAAATAGAAGAGCGCTATCTCCAGTTGGAGGAGCTTCTGGCTTCTCCGGAGGCCTTTGCCAATAAAGAACAGTACAATAAATACGCCAAAGAGCTTGCTGATCTGCGGGAGCTGGTGGCGTTATTCCGCCAGCACAAACGCACGGTTAAAGAGGACGAGGAGCTGGAGGTGGTACTGAAGGAAAAACACGACAAAGAATTCACGGAATTAGCCAAAAAAGAACTGCAGGATTTAAGGGCTGCCAAATCTGCGCTGGAAGAGAAGCTGAAAGTTATCCTGGCGGGCGAAGATAAGGATGTTGGAAGGGATATAATCCTGGAGATAAGGCAGGGCACCGGAGGAGATGAGGCAGGCTTGTTTGCCGCAGACCTCTACCGCATGTATTCCATGTATGCGCAGAAGAAGGGCTGGGTTGTTGAGTCTATGTCTGCAGCAGCAACGGAGCTGGGAGGTTTTAAGGAGATAATCTTCGGGGTGAAGGGCCGCGATGCCTACAAGAGGCTTAAGTTTGAAAGCGGGGTGCATAGGGTACAACGCGTACCTGCTACAGAGGCCCAGGGAAGGATCCATACTTCGACTGCTACGGTGGTAGTGCTGGTGGAACCGCAGGAAGTGGAATTTTCCGTCGAGCCTAAAGATTTACGCATAGATACCTACCGCGCATCAGGCCCGGGAGGCCAGCATATGCAAAAGACCGATTCTGCGGTCAGGATCACCCACCTGCCTACGGGCGTGGTAGTCTCCTGTCAGGATGAGCGCTCGCAGCTTAAAAACAAGAATAAGGCAATGAGGATCTTGCGCGCCAAACTTCTGGACGCAAGAAGGGAGGAAGAATCCAGGAAGATCTCCCAGGCCAGGAAATCCCAGATCGGCTCAGGCGACCGCAGTGAGAAGATACGCACCTATAATTTTCCTGACCGCAGGGTTACTGACCACCGTATTAATTTTACCTCGCATCAGTTAGAGTCAATCTTTGAGGGTCAATTAGAAGAACTTTTTGATGCCCTGTTGAAAGCAGAGCAGGAGAGTAAAGAGAGCCAGGAATGAATGAAGCAGAGTTGTTATTCAGTGAGCTTCTCGGATGCGATAGAACGTCTTTATATTTTAATAGACAGCTGCGCCTGAGCGCGGATAAGTCCAGGCAGATATCCCGCGTTTTAAAAAGAAGGATACTGGGAGAGCCCATTCAGTATATACTGGGCAATACCGAGTTTATGGGCCTGGAATTCAAAGTAACTCGCGGCGTATTGATACCCAGGCCGGAGACCGAATGCCTGGTTGAGGCGGCGCAGAAATACCTGCGCCAGAGTAGCAGGTTATCCGGCTGCCATATCCTGGATTTAGGCACGGGTTGCGGATGTATTGCAGTATCGCTGTTAAAGTTATTACCGGGCTCTAGCCTTGATGCCAGTGATATATCAGCGCAGGCCCTGAAGATAGCCAGGCGCAACGCCGCGCTGCATAAGGTAAGGGTGAATTTTATCCAGAGTGATCTCTTTGCCAGCAAAAAAATAAAACCCCGGCATTATAATCTGGTAGTAAGCAACCCGCCTTATATACCTACGGATGAAATTAAACGCCTGCAGATAGAGATAGGCTATGAGCCCGCTCTTGCGCTTGACGGGGGAAGAGACGGACTGGAGTTTTACCGCAGGATAATCAATTCTGCCTGTAATTATTTAAAAAGAAACGGATTTCTAATCATGGAGATGGGATTCGGCCAGGATAAAAAAATAGAAAATATTTTTTACAAATCAGCTAAATTTGAGATAATAGAAGTGATCAAAGACCTTGGCAATATAAACCGGGTAGTAGTGGCGCAAAAAATTAATTAAAAAATGGATAAGCTCTTGATTGAGGGTGGTAAGAGATTAAGCGGCACAGTGACGGTCTCGGGCTCAAAGAATTCCGTATTGCCGATATTGGCTGCGACACTTTTGACTGATGAGACCTGCGTGATTAAAGGGGTCCCTAATTTGCGCGACACCAACACCATGCAAAAGATCCTGCGTTCTTTAGGTAAAAACGTGGAATTTGACAAGGGTACGGTGACGATAAGCTCGACTAAACACTCAAGCTACATTGCGGATTATAAGCTGGTATCTACCATGCGCGCCTCATTCTGCGTGCTCGGGCCGCTCCTGGGCAAGTTAAAAAAGGCCCAGGTTTCTCTGCCCGGAGGATGCGTAATCGGCTTGCGTCCGGTAGACCTGCATCTTAAAGGGATTGAGTCGCTGGGAGCTGATATCAGCGTTGAGTCAGGTTATGTGCTGGCAAAGGCAGCCAGGCTTAAGGGAGCGCATATCTATCTGGGAGGAATGTACGGTTCCTCGGTGCTGGCCACCGATAATGTAATGATGGCGGCGGTATTAGCGCAGGGGAAGACCGTGATTGAGGCAGCGGCCTGCGAGCCTGAGGTAGCAGACCTGGCTGAATTCCTTAATAAGATGGGCGCCAGGATTCTAGGCCACGGCACGCCTACAATAGAAATAGAGGGTGTACGGCAGTTGCACGGAGCAGTATATACAATTATACCTGACCGGATTGAAGCCGGGACATTTATGATAGCGAGCTTAATTACTAAGGGCGATATACTGATTAAAAATGTGTTATGCCAGCACCTGGGTGCGTTGATTGATAAGTTAGGCCAGGCAGGGGCCTCTTTGGTTATTTCCGGTTCTTCGGTGCGCGTGCGCCAGAAGAGCAGGATTAAGCCGATCAATGTGACCACCCTTCCTTACCCCGGATTCCCCACCGATATGCAGGCGCAGATCATGAGCCTGATGAGCATTACCCCAGGCATAAGCGTAATTACCGAAAAGATTTATCCTGACCGTTTCATGCATGTGGCTGAGCTTAACCGTATGGGCGCGCATATCCAGAAAGAGGGGCCGCATGCCATCGTAGAAGGGATTAAGTCTTTGTCCGGGGCTCCGGTGATGGCCTCTGACCTGCGCGCTTCGGCATCGCTGGTCCTGGCAGGGCTGGTAGCTAAAGGGACAACTTCGATATCAAGGATCTACCACCTTGAGCGCGGATATGAGAATATGGATGTAAAGCTCAGGGGTTTAGGCGCCAAAATCTGGAGAGAGAAAGAATGATTTTAATGATCGATAATTACGATTCCTTTACCTACAACCTGGTTCAATACCTGGGAGAACTCGGCGCCGTGGTGAGGGTATTCAGGAACGATAAGATAACGGTCCAGGAGATCGAGGAACTGGGGCCCCAGAGGATCGTGATTTCTCCCGGGCCCGGAAGGCCGGAGGATGCCGGGATATGCCCGCGTCTGATAGAGGAGTTGGCTGGTAAACTTCCTATCTTAGGGGTGTGTCTTGGCCATCAGGCGATAGGTTATGTTTTTGGGGGCCGTATTGTCGGGGCAAAAAAACTTATGCACGGGAAGACTTCGTTGATTTATCATAACCGCAAGGATATCTTTAAGGGCATAGCCAATCCTTTTGAGGCCACGCGCTATCACTCGCTTATAGTGGAGAAGAAGAGCCTCCCCGCATGCCTTGAGATTACTGCCTGGACCAAGGAAAAAGAGATCATGGGTTTAAAACACAAGAAATACCCTCTCTGGGGAGTACAATTTCATCCGGAATCAATACTCACCAAATCGGGTAAGGATATACTAGCCAACTTCTTAAAAATATGATTAAAGACTTAGTAAAAGAGCTTCTTCAGAAGAAAAACCTAACCAACGCGCAGATGCAGGAAGCGATGCATGAGATATTAAGCGGCTCAACCGATATCGCCGACATCATCGCGTTCCTTACTTCCCTAAACGCCAAGGGCGAGACAGTAGAAGAGCTGACCGCTGCGGTAGAGGTAATGATAAAATATATCGACAGCATTATCGTGGACAGGCCCAATATACTGGATACCTGCGGAACGGGAGGGGATAAGAAGGGGACCTTTAATATTTCTACCACTACTGCCTTTGTGGCCAGCGGCGCGGGTATCACCGTAGCCAAACACGGCAACCGTTCGGTATCCAGCAAGTGCGGCAGCGCCGATATACTGGAGGCGTTGGGCGTAAATATAAATATGGGCAAGGAGAGCATAAAGAGATGCCTGCAGGAGATCGGGATTGCCTTTCTCTTTGCCCCCAACCTCCATCCGGCCATGAAACACGTAATGCCTGCAAGAAAACAGATTGCCAGCAAGACCATGTTCAATATAATCGGGCCTTTGATCAATCCGGCGAGGGCGACGAACCAGTTGATAGGAGTCTATAGCGCTGAGTGGACCAGGCCCCTGGCGCAGGTTTTGTATAATCTGGGGACAACTCACGTGCTGGTGGTGCACGGAAAAGACGGGCTGGATGAAGTTACTACTACCACCAAGACGATAGTCTCCGAGGCATACAAGGGCACCTTCAGGGGTTACGAGATTTCTCCCGAAGATTTCGGTATTAAGCGCTCTGTGCTTTCCGACCTTTTAGGCGGTAGCATAGAAGATAACGTAAGGATTGTCCTGGATATTTTAAGCGGGAAAACCGGGCCTAAGCGCGATATAGTCCTGCTTAACTGCGGCTGCGCGATATATGCTGCGGATAAGGCCGGCTCAATCAAAGAGGGGATTAAGCTGGCAGCAGATTCTATAGATTCGGGCCAGGCCATGCAGAAGTTAGAATTATTAAAGGAGTATTCCAAGCAATGAAAAACGATTTCCTGAAAGAGATAGTCTCTAAGAAAAAAGAGAGGATACTCCTGGGGAAACAACAGCTCTCTGAAGCTGATCTTAAGGCTAGGATAGATTCGCTTCCTCCCACCAGGCCCTTTACAGAGGCGATAAATAAGCCGCGCACCATATCTTTGATCGCAGAGATTAAGAAGGCCTCGCCTTCCAGGGGGGTTATCCGGGAGAACTTTAATCTTCAGGAGATCACCGGTATTTATAAAGAAGCCGGCGTGCAGGCGGTCTCTGTTTTAACCGAAGAAGATTATTTTTTAGGCAGCGCATCCTACCTTACGCAGGTCAAGAGCCTGATAGACGTCCCTGTATTGAGAAAAGATTTTATCCTGGAACCCTACCAGGTTTATGAGTCGCGTTTTTTCGGAGCAGATGCTATACTCTTGATCGCTGAACTGTTGACCAAGGATACGCTTAGCGAGCTGATGCAATTGGCCAAGAGCCTCGGCCTAGATTGCCTGGTGGAGGCGCATACGGAGAAAGAGCTGAAGAAGATCCTGGGGATGGAGGTCCCTCTTATCGGAATAAACAACCGCGACCTGCATACGCTGGAGGTAGACCTTAAAACCACGGAGAAACTGTATATCCTGATTCCCAAAGACAAGACAGTGGTGGTGGAGAGCGGGATCAGGAGCCGGCAGGATGTTTTGTTCCTGAAGATCCTGGGGATTAATGCGGTATTGATCGGCGAGGCCTTTATGGCGGAAGCGGATTTAAAAAAGAAGGTTGAAGAGATAATGGGATGGTAAAGGTCAAGGTTTGCGGCATTACTAACTTGCGGGATGCCCGTAATGCAATAGCCTGCGGCGCGGATGCCCTGGGATTTGTTTTTTATAAAAAAAGCAGGCGCTATATTAAGCCCCAAAAGGCAGGAGCCATCATTAGAAAGCTAGCCAAAGGCATTATTAAGGTAGGGGTATTTGTAGATAGTCCTGCTAGCGAGGTCTGCGTTATCGCCAGGCAGTGCGCTCTCGATATGCTGCAGTTTCACGGTAATGAGTCTAAACAGTTCTGTGCCGAGTTTAAGGGGTATAAAACAATCAAGGCCTTCAGGATAAAAGAGAAGGTCAGGGTGCGGGAATTACTGAAATACAAAACCTCGGCCTATCTTTTTGATACCTACGCAAACAGAATGTTCGGCGGCACGGGGAAAGCTTTCTCCTGGAAACTGCTTGAGGGTTTAAATAAAATAAAGAAACCAATATTTCTGGCAGGGGGTTTGACTGCGGAAAATGTAGCGGCTGCAATAAGGATGGTGGGGCCGGACTGGGTGGATGTATCTAGCTCCGTAGAAGCCAGGCCCGGCAAGAAGGATCACAAGAAGATTAAGGATTTTATAGAAGCGCTTAGACAGGAGGCTTAAGATTAAGATATTACCGGATAAGAAGGGACATTTTGGCATATTTGGCGGGAGATTTGTGCCTGAGACGTTAGTCTTTGCTTTAGAGGAGCTGGAGAAGGAATATGTCAAAGCCACCTCCGACACTAAATTCAAAGAGCAGTTGAGGTATTATTTGAGCGAATATGCGGGCAGGCCCACTCCGCTTTACCTTGCCCGGCGCTTGAGTGAGCGCTTAGGGATAGCTAAGATATACCTGAAAAGAGAGGACCTCCTGCATACGGGAGCGCATAAGATAAATAATACCCTGGGCCAGGTCTTGCTTGCGCTGAAGATGAAAAAGGTGCGCGTTATCGCCGAAACAGGGGCAGGCCAGCATGGCGTGGCTACTGCCACTGTGGCTGCCTTATTCGGCCTTAAGTGCGACGTATACATGGGGACGGAGGATATCAGGAGGCAGAGGCTTAATGTTTTCCGGATGAAGCTCTTGGGCGCCAGGGTTATACCTGTTGATAGCGGATCGCGCACATTAAAAGATGCTATGACCGAGGCCTTGAGGGACTGGGTAACTAACGTGCGCGATACCCATTACATTATCGGTACTGTTGCCGGTCCGCATCCGTATCCGCAGATGGTCAGGGATTTTCAGTCAGTAATCGGTAAAGAGGCAAAGCAGCAGATCTTAAAGAAAGAAAAGAGGCTTCCTGATTATCTGGTTGCCTGCGTAGGAGGCGGCAGTAATGCCATGGGCCTGTTTCATCCTTTCTTTAAGGAGAGGAGTGTTAAATTTATCGGGGTGGAGGCAGCGGGTTTGGGATTGAGTTCAGGAAGGCACGCTGCTACTTTGGTTGCCGGCTCCCCCGGCGTCCTGCATGGCTGTAAATCAGATCTGCTGGAGGATAAATTCGGCCAGGTCAAGATCGCCCACTCTATTGCCGCAGGACTGGATTATCCCGGAGTAGGGCCTGAGCATGCCTATTACAAAAGCATAGGACGCGCCAGCTACGCGGCGGTTAGTGACAAGGAGGCGCTGGAGGGTTTTACGCTGTTATCCGAGACTGAAGGGATTATCCCCGCGCTTGAGCCTGCGCATGCAATTTTTTATTTAAAGAAATTATCCAGGAGAATAAAAAAGAATTCCATCGTGGTAGTCTGTCTCTCCGGCAGGGGAGATAAGGATACCGAAGAGGTATCGATGAGGCTTGGGCTATGAACAGGATCGAGAAGAAATTTAACGAGCTAAAAAGAAACAACAGGAAGGCATTCATTGCATTTATCACTGCAGGCTATCCTGACCTTCGGACTACCGCAAGGCTGGCCATGGAGTTTGAACGCTCGGGGGTGGATATCCTGGAGCTGGGAGTTCCTTTTTCCGATCCTATGGCTGACGGACCCATAATCCAGGCTGCCTCGCAAGCCGCATTAAAAAAGAAGGTTAACATGGGGGGCATCCTGGAGCTGGTAAAAAAACTGCGCAGGTACAGCCAAATACCCATCTGCCTGATGACCTATTACAATCCCGTTTTCTGTTTTGGCCAGGAAAGATTTATCAGGCTTGCGCGGACCTGCGGAGTAGACGGCTTAATCATACCGGACCTGCCTCCCGAGGAAGGGAAGGGGCTGATAAAATATGCCGCTAAATCCGGAATAGACGTCATATGTTTCATTTCTCCCACTACATCCCTTCAGCGCATAAAATATATAGCAGGCATATCCCGGGGATTTATTTATTATGTTTCTTTGACCGGAGTTACGGGTGCGCGCAAGTATCTCGCAACCGGCATAGCGGGGAGGCTGAAGCTGGTTAAAAAATATACCGCTAAACCTGTCTGCGTCGGCTTCGGCGTCTCGCGCCACAGCCAGGTAGCAGATATTAACAGGGTTGCCGACGGAGTCATAGTAGGCAGCGCTATCGTAAAAAAGATAGAAGAACACCTCGGGGATCCGGGCCTGGTCAGTAAGGTGGGAGATTTTGTGCGCAACCTGAAAGGAAGCCGTGTATAAAAAAACGCTATTAGATAACGGGGTCAGGATCGTTGCCTCTGTGATGGGGAGGATGCAGTCGGTTTCTTTAGGCATCTGGATAAATACCGGGGGCAGATACGAGAACGCCCAGTTTAAGGGAATCAGCCATTATTTAGAGCACCTGCTTTTTAAGGGCAGTAAAAAACATTCCTGCCGCAGCATAAAAGAATCAATCGAAGGGGTTGGCGGATCCCTCAATGGTTTTACTTCCGAAGAACTGACCTGCTATCTGGTTAAAATTCCGGGGCTACACCTGAATTTAGCCCTGGATATCCTTTCGGATATGGTCATTAATCCTCTTTTGCTTGAGAGCGAAGTTGAAAAAGAGAGGACAGTGATCCTGGAAGAGGCCAAGATGTATAAGGACCTTCCGCAGACTTACGTCCATGAGCTGCTTGACGAGCTGTTGTGGCCGGGGCAACCTTTAGGCACCAGCATAATCGGCACGGCTGAGTCTATCTCCAGGATCAAGAGGAAGGAGCTGGCGCTGTATCAGCAGAAATACTATACCCCGCTTAACATCGTGGTTAGCGCCTGCGGCAATATTGCATATGATAAGCTTGTGAAAAGGACGGATAAGATATTCGGCGCTCTTTCGCAAACAGAGATTAATGCTTACGGTAAAGTCCAGGAAAGACAGGATAAGCCGCAATTAAAATTGTTTGCTAAAGATACGGAACAGACACACCTGGCTTTGGGTTTTCACGGATTTCGCAGAGGACACCCCTTAAGGCACGCCCTGGGGCTGCTGCATATAGTATTGGGCGCGAATATGTCCAGCCGCCTTTTTAATGAAGTGAGGGAGAAGAGGGGGCTGGCTTATGAGATCGGCACTCAGGTCAAGCGTTTTCACGATACCGGGGCATTTCTGGTGCATGCCGGTATTGATAATAGCAAGGTAGGCCAGGCAATAGTGGTGATCCTTAAGGAACTGGGCAGGATTAAAAAAGAACTGGTCAGCACGGATGAATTCAAGCGCGCCAAAGATTTTTATCTGGGCCAGCTTATGCTGGCGCTGGAGGATACCCTGGACCATATGCTCTGGATCGGAGAATCCACCACTTGCCTGGACAGGATCTATTCTATCAAGGAGATCGTAAAAGAAGTCCAGGCGATTAAGCGGGAGCAGATACGCGAGGTAGCCCGCGACATCTTTAAAGATAATAAAACCAACCTTGCGCTTATCGGGCCGCTTAAGGATAGCGAAAGCCAGATCTATAGCCAGCTTAGCATCAGTTAAAGAGGAAAAATGGAACAGATATTCTCTATACCAATTATTGCAGTATCTTTCTTAGCCTTGGCATTTGTCTCCTTTTTTCTTTCCGCCTCTGAAACCGCTATTGTTTCCCTGAGTAAGATAAAACTGCGCCATATGATTGCCCAGGGACTCAAGCGCGCCCAGAGTATCCACCGCCTGGTTACAAAAATGGATAAGTTCATAGCCGCTATCCTCATCGGAAACAATTTTGCGAACATCGCCATGTCCGCGATTACTACTGCGGTATTCGTGCGTATTTACGGATATAACTGGGGGGTGATCATTGCTACTTTCGTAACCGCATTATTCGTGTT
Source organism: uncultured Planctomycetales bacterium (assembly GCA_964554825.1). Lineage (GTDB taxonomy): Bacteria > Omnitrophota > Gorgyraeia > Gygaellales > Profunditerraquicolaceae > VGKF01. The sequence continues at coordinate 1,994 of CAZKQC010000006.1, read as the reverse complement.
GATATTCTGTGAGATAACCCCCAAGATTCTAGCCACCAAGCGCACGGATAGGGTTGCGCTTATCGTAGCCCCTTTTATGGAGATGCTTGTCAGGGTCCTTGATCCCATTACTCACGTATTCATAGCCTTGAGTAATTTTATCCTGAAGTTATTAAAGGTAAGCCCAGGCAAGAGATCTCCTGTGATTACGGAAGAAGAGCTGCGCACCATGATAGAGATAGGCCAGGAGGAAGGGGTGCTTAGCAGCGAAGAGAAAAAAATGCTGCATCGGATATTTGAATTCGGGGACACCAGGGTGGCTGCGGTCATGGTTCCCAAGGAGAAAATTGTGGGAGTCAGTATAAACGCCACCTCCGAGGAATTGCTGAATATATTTGTAGAGCAGGGGCATGCAAGGCTTGCGGTCTACGAGGGGTCAATCGATAAGGTCGCAGGCATAGTTTACGCCCAGGACCTGCTTTATATCTTAAGGGATAGAGGGCTTTTCCTGCTGCAAGACCTTCTGCATGCGCCTTACCGCGTATCCTCCGGGATGCTGGTAAGCGAACTTTTAAGGAAGTTCCAGACGGATAAGGTCCAGATCGCCATTGTAGTTGATGAACACGGAAAAACTCAAGGGTTAGTGACCCTGGAGGATCTATTGGAGGAGATTGTGGGTGAAATCGAAGAGAGCTATACTAACCACCGCACAAATAAAAATTGACCCTTTGTCTTTTAGCTGTATAATATTTCTTACACAAAGTCTGGATTGACAGAGAAAAAAACATATGCTACTATAAACATACAACTAACAATGCCTAACTAAAAAAGGAGGAAACAAATGGCTGAAAAGGGATATTGCGTAAAATGTAAGGCTAAGAGAGATATGAAAGACGAACAGAAGGTTACCATGAAGAATGGCCGCCTGGCCATGAAGGGAAAATGCCCTGATTGCGGTACAGGTATGTATAAGATTTTAGGCAAAAAATAACTGGTAGCTACCGTTTTAAATCATAGCGTTAGGAGTAGGCAGGGTTCGTTTGAAGGAGGTAAGTGCTAATAGATAACAAAAATATAGCATTACGCATTGCCTCAGTCGCTAAATCTAAAAAGGCCCAGGGGGTCGTCGTTCTGGACATGCGTCGCGTAGCTAGCTTCTGCGATTATTTCGTGATTGCCTCCGGAACTTCGCTTCGGCAGGTAAATGCGATCGCCCGCTCGATAGAAGAAGATTTAGGTAAAGACAGGATAAAATCTCTCTCTAAGGTTACGCCTAACGATGAATCAGGGTGGATAGCCCTGGATTTCTCCAGCGTCGTTGCGCACATCTTTTATAAACCGATGAGAGAGTTTTATTCTTTGGAGCGCCTATGGTCTGATGCTAAGAAGGTCAGGGTCAGCGTAGGCAGGAAAAAGCAAGATTAGCGCACCCATCCCCCTAGTTTTACCAGGCCTTCCTTTTTAATTCTTTAATCACATGAAAAAAACCACGCAGGAGGAAATCGTTTCCATAATCAATGACTCTTTGAAGTCGTTGGGGTTAAAAGAGTCTATAAGTTATCTGGATATACCTTCTTCGAATTCCTTTGGCGATTACTCCTCTAATATAGCGCTTCGCTTAAGCAAATCCATGAAGAGGCCTCCCTTTGAAGTGGCTTCGCTTATCTTAAAAGAGATACAAGAGAGGCTATCTAAGAACAGCATCAGTGAATATATAAAAGAGATAAGGGTTGAAGGCGCCGGATTCATAAACTTTTACCTGAGCAATAAATATTTTTACAGCGAACTAAAGGCGATACTCAAGAAAGGCGAAGGTTATTTAAAAATCAACCTGGGGGAAGCCAGAAGAGTGCTTATTGAATTTGTCAGCGCTAATCCCACGGGTTCTTTGTCCGTGGCGCATGCGCGGCAGGCAGCGGTGGGTGATGTGCTGGCCAATATAATGGCTTTTACGGGCTTTCGGGTGAAGAGGGAATATTATCTTAACGACGAAGGCAATCAGATAAATATACTGG
>CAZKQC010000005.1:8583-21689 GCA_964554825.1 uncultured Planctomycetales bacterium | reverse complement strand
GATATACTGGAGAAAATAGTTCGTTCTATAGCTCAAGAGGCAAAAAAGATTGGCTCTCGCGTGGTTACCGGAGACATCAAGGTTGTTGAGAAGGGGGCGGTTGACAAAGTATTTATTAATACCTCAGGGGTCGGAAGGATTGTGCCTAAGAGCGGCCTCTCTCTAAAAAACATAAGGCCTGGCGACAGGGTCATTATTAACGGTAAGATAGGGCAGCACGGCCTGGCGGTATTGACTAAAAGAAAAGGACTGGATCTGGGATTTGATATAAAAAGCGATTGCGCCGCATTAAAAGATTTAATTATGCCGGTACTTCTTAAGACGGAGGCAGTGCGATTTATGCGTGACCCTACCAGGGGGGGAGTCGCGACTACCTTAAATGAAATAGTGGCAGACCTGAATCTGGGTATAGTGGTTGAAGAAAGGCGCATTCCTGTTTCCGGCAAGGTCAGGGCGGCATGCGAGTTATTGGGCATGGACCCGCTCTATATTGCTAACGAAGGAAAGGCGATACTAGTAGTAAAAGATCGCTCTGCCGGGAAAGTATTAAATTTATTAAAAAGGCATCCTTTGGGCCGCGACGCCCAGGTTATCGGGTACGTGGCGAAAGGATACCCCGGACAAGTAGTTATGAATACGGTGTCGGGGACCCAGCGGCTGGTAGAGATGCTTGTTTCTGAACCCTTGCCCAGGATATGCTGATGAAAAAGACTGTTTATCAAAGGCGTTTTTACAGAGATTGGATTAGCCCTGGCAGGCTTTATTCGCTTGGTATTACCGTGCAAGAAACAGACCTGCAGATCCTTACCGATAAAAAAATAGATAAGGATTTTATTAGGGGAAGGATCAGGCTTTATCGCAGCGATATTGAAAATTATATCTCAAGAGACAGGAGATTCTTGACTGCGCTTAAACCCATAACGGTAGAATTAAAGGCAAGACCCATTATTAAAGCAATGAGCCGTGCCGGGAGAAAAGCCGGCGTGGGGCCTATGGCTGCGGTTGCCGGGGCAATAGCGCAGTTCCTGGGAAGGGATTTGTTAAGGCGGGGTTATAAGGAAGTGATTATCGAGAACGGGGGCGACATATTTATAGCCAGCCGTAAGCTACGCCTGGTAGGTATTTACGCCGGAAGGAAGAAGCTATGGAAAGAGCTTAAACTAAAGATCAAGCCCCAGGATACCCCGTTAGGTATATGTACTTCTTCTGGTATCGTGGGACATTCTTTGAGCTTTGGTTGTGCCGATAGTGTCGTAATCCTGTCCAAGAATGTATCTTTGGCAGATGCCGTAGCTACGGCTGTGGCAAATCGGGTGCAAAATAAAGAATCGCTGGCTGGGGCCCTGGATTTCGCCAGGTCTATAGCCGGGGTTAAGGGGGCGGTTGTCATACTTAAAAACAGCCTTGCCAGTTTTGGGAATATCGAATTTTACCGCTAAAATAGCCACGTTTAAAGCTAATCTATAGCTAATCTCTGCTTCAATATTGCCTCTTTTTCTCTCTTCATAATGCTTGAATTTCTCCGGGGGAAATACTATAATATAACTCATTCAAATGTATCCCGTTAATATTCTCTATGTGATTACTAAGCTGGAGTTAGGGGGGGCTCAAACACAGCTCTTAAGCCTGATAAGGCATTTAGACAAGACAAGATTCCGCCCTTTTTTGTTTACTGCCAGAGAGGGGGTATTAACCGGGGAAGCTTCCTGCGCGCCCGGGCTAACACTAAAGAAATCAAGATGTTTAGAGCGTCCGATAAACCCATTCCTGGACTTTTTAGCCTTAATTGAGCTCTGCCTTTTTATTAAAAAGAATAATATTGGCATTCTCCATACGCACAGTTCAAAAGCCGGTATTTTAGGTCGTTTGGCAGCCAGGTTAACAGGGGTTAAGGTAGTTGTCCATACTGTACACGGCTGGAGTTTTAATGATTACCAAGCGTGCTGGAGGCGCGGGCTCTTTGTTTGGCTGGAGAGGCTTGCCGCGGGTTTTAGCACCAAGATCATCGTAGTCTCGCGCTACGATCGGGATCATGGTTTGGTTAACGGTATCTCAAGCCCTGACAAGTATATTATTATACGTTACGGCATAGACCAGGCAGAGTTTAGCGCGAGTGCTGGGGGGTTAAGGAGCGCGTTAGGCATCAGGAGCTCTGATTTGGTAGTGGGAATGGTTGCGTGTTTAAAAAAGCAAAAGTCTCCGCAGGATTTCGTACGATTGGCCAGCCTTATCGCTGCGTCCGCCTCTGGGGTAAAATTCCTTTTAGCGGGAGACGGAGTCTTGCGCAAACAGCTCTTAAAATTAATAAAAAAGCTTCATTTGGAAAACAAGATTATTCTATTAGGATGGCGCAGGGATATCCCGGAGGTGCTATCTTTATTGGATGTATTTGTATTGACTTCTTTATGGGAGGGATTGCCTATAAGCGTATTAGAGGCGATGGCTTCTTTCAAGGCAATAGTTGCTACTGACACCGGAGGCATACGGGAAGTAATCCTGGAAGGAGATACCGGGTTCTTGGTTGGCTGCAGTGATGTGGGGCGAATGGCGCAGAGAGTAAACCTTTTATTGGAAAGCGCAGAACTCAGGATCTCCCTCGGCCGCAGGGCAAGGAAGAGTTTAGGTGCTGATTTTAGTATCGAGACCATGGTAAAAAGTACCGAAGGCCTATACGCAGTATTAATGGAGAAGGAAAAAACCCATGCTTATTAATTACTTCCTGATTACGGCAGCCGGGTTTGCCATATCAATCCCCCTTATTTATCTATTAGAAAAGGTTTCTTTAAAAAGTAGGATATTGACTGCACATTCAGGCATGCCTCTTGTTGGAGGCGTAGGGATAGCCCTCTCTTTCATCTTTGCCTGCGTATTCTGGTCATTTTTGAATAGCGGCATGCCACAGATTGTAAAAGGCATTATTCTTTCTTCTTCGGTAATGCTTATCTTCGGAGTGCTTGACGATTGGCAGGAATTCTCCGTTACTACTAAATTTTTGGTTCAACTTGTCGCTACCTCGCTCTTGGTTATCTCCGGGATAAAAACGCAGATTGTTTACGCAGGAGCTGCGGTTAATATTATCATAACTTTTATCTGGGTTTTAGGTATCACTAATGCCATAAACCATCTAGATGTGATAGACGGATTAGCTGCAGGAGTCACCGCAATCGTGAGCCTTGCCTTTTTCCTAGTCTCTTTTTTAAATGGGAATATGCATACAGGGGCAATTTCTCTGTCTCTGGCAACGGCAAGCCTGGGATTCTTGCGTTATAATTTCCCCCCGGCCAGGTTATATATGGGCAATTCAGGGAGCCATTTTCTAGGGTTTGTTTTAGCAGCAGTTGCCTTATCCATTAGTTATGCGCCATCAGGCAGGGAAATAGCACTTTTTACTCCGCTGCTTATTTTGGGCCTGCCTATCCTGGATACCGCTTTTCTTATCGTAATACGCATAATGAAAAAAAATCTGCCTTTTAAGAAAAGCAATGACCATCTGGCGCTTAGGTTTCTCTTTATAGGTTACAGTAAAAAAAAGGCCTTGTTGTCCATGCTTGGCTTGTGCCTATTTTTTTGTCTTTGCGGGATATTTTTAAATTGGACACCTAATCTGTGGGGAATAGGGATTTTACTGCTGGCGGCGGCAGTGAGTCTTATAATAACCAAGAGGTTGGCTGAGGTTGTGGTCAATGACTAAGAAAAAGATCTTTGTGTTGGGCGCCGGCTTGGCTGGCTTGAGCGCGGCTTGGCATCTAAAAAGAAAAGGCATAGATTGCCAGGTGTTCGAAAAAGAAACGGAAGTAGGGGGCTTGTGTCGCTCTAAGAAAAAAGATGGTTTTACCTTTGATTACGACGGACATCTGCTGCATTTTAAGCACCGCTATATTTTCGAACTGGTAAAGAGCTTGTTGGGAGAAAATTTAATTGAACATGAAAGGAGCTCATGGATTTATACCTGCGGCAGGTATACGCATTATCCCTTTCAGGCAAACCTTTATGGCCTACCCGCGTCAATAGTAAAAGAATGTTTATTAGAGCTGGTGAAAACATCTAAAAACGGAGCTCTCAAAAAAAGAAATAATCCGGTTTTTCTTGATTGGATACGTCAGACTTTTGGCAAAGGCATCGCCAGGCATTTTATGGTTCCTTACAATAAGAAATTCTGGACGGTTGCTCCGCAGGAGATGACTTGCGATTGGCTTGAGGGGTTTATACCCGTTCCTTCCCTGAGCCAGATAATCGAAGGCACAATTGAAGAAAGTCAAAGACAATTCGGTTACAACGCCCGTTTTTGGTATCCCAGGAAAGGGGGGATAAATCAGCTTCCCTGGGCCTTGGCAGCAGGGCTGCAAAATATCAATACCGGTTCTGTGGTAGAGGAAATAGACCTGGATAAGAAAGAAATAAAAACAGCCTGTGGTGGTAAAGAAAACTTCGATTTTCTTATTTCTACGATTCCCTTGCCTGAGATGGGTTTTTTAATCAAGGATTTACCTAAGCCGATCCGCAGATTTTTTAAGATGTTGCGCTGGAATTCCATTTTCAATGTCAACCTGGGGCTGAACAGAAAACACCACAACGGGATGCACTGGGCATATTTTCCTCAAAAGGATATTTGTTTCTTCCGCGCCGGCTTCTTTGATAATTTTTCCTCTAACCTAGCTCCACCTAATAAGGGATCGCTGTATGTTGAAGTATCCTACTCTCGCCATAAACCAATAGATAAGAAAAATATTTTGTTGCGTATGCGCGAAGACCTGCTTAAAACGGGCATACTTGGCGATAAGGACCAGATTTGCGTCCAGGATATAAACGAAATATATTACGGCTATCCCATTTATGACCTCAGGTATAACCGGGCCAGGAGCGAGATTACGCAATATTTGACTGCTCGCGATATCTTACCCTGCGGACGTTACGGGTCTTGGCGTTATTTTTCCATGGAAGATGCGCTCCTGGATGGCAGGAGGGTAGCCGAAACATTCTATAAAAATGCTTAAAAATTTAAAGAGGGCATACTCTTACCGTTTGGCTTTATGGAAGATGGCCGTAGCGCAACTTAAGACAAAGTATTCCGGGTCGCTTCTGGGTATCTCCTGGGCTGTTATTAATCCGCTCTTGATTATGCTGGCGGTAACATTTGTTTTCCGCCTGGTTTTTAAAATAGAGATTAATAATTTCCCACTTTTTGCCCTTGCGGGGATATTCCCCTGGATGTTTTTTTCTGCCGCATTAAACGAGGTAGCATTCTCTATTCTAGGCCAGCAGGGCCTGTTACGCCAATTTAATCTCCCCAGAGAAATTATCCCCCTGAGCTCGGTCTTAGCTAATTTTCTGAATTTTCTTATTGGCTGGATTTTAATGTATCCATTGTTCCTATTTTTTAATCACAGGGTAATCTCATTTTTGCCCTTGTTATGCGTAGTGATGTTGTTAAATCTTCTTTTTATCTGCGGCCTGGGCTTAATTATATCTGTATTAAATGTTTTTTTTCACGATATCGGTCATCTGCTGGGTGTATTGCTCATGTTCTGGTTTTGGGTTACGCCCATATTTTATTCTGCAGAGATGGTGCCGCAGGGTTTCCGCTGGATCCTTGACCTGAACCCTATGGCTATCTATGTAGTTTGTTATAGGGAGGTTGTTTTTTACGGCAGAATGCCTGGGCTCTCCCTGTTTACTGCCGCAGCAGGATGGGCGGTTATATCGGCAATATCGGGGTTGTTGGTTTTTTCTAAACTCGAAAACAAGCTTTTAAAACACATTTAAAAAGACGCGCCAGATGCGCGACTTAAGCTTATTTCTCATTACGGCAATTGTCAGATAAATGGATGCCTCTATTATAATTCCTACTCATAATCGTAAGGAGTCCCTTGCGCGGTGCTTGGAGTCTCTTTTTAGGCAGAATTATCCGCAGGAAGATTTCGAGATTATAGTGGTTAACGACGGTTCCGTAGACGGCACAGAAAAAATGTTGGAGGGTCTGTTAAAAAATCACCCTAACCTGAGGTATTTTTCTCAAGTCCAGAAAGGACCTGCTTCTGCGAGGAACTTAGGTCTGAAGGAAGCCAGGGCAGATATCGTAATGTTTACCGATAACGATTGTATCGCGCAAAACAATTGGGTTAAAGAAATGGTATCGGCCCATAAAGCAGAAAGCAGGGTTTCGGCTATAGGCGGTCTAACCAGGGTTGATGCGCATAATATTAAAGCAATGGTAAGCCAGCATTTAAGCGACGGGGCAATACAGACAGCCATAAACGGTAAGCAAGAGACTATATTTTTCCCAACCTGCAACGTTTCCTTTAAGAAACAATACCTCCAAGAAAGATTCAACGAGATGTTTCGTTTGCCGGCAGGAGAAGATCTCGAATTATTCTGGAGGCTTTTTAAAAAAGGGCATATTTTTACACACAACCAAGACATAGAGATATTCCACGATTGTCACCCCGGCTTCAGATCTTTTTTAAGGCAAGCTTATATGTACGGGAGGGGCAATTATCTGGCCCAGTACATACATAAGGACCATCCTCTTTTAAAAGAAATTAAAACTGAAAGCAGGCTTTCCTTTTTTCTTAGTCTTGTTATAAATTTTATAAAAATACCGCGTTTTTCTTATACCTTGGGTAAGCGCTTAATTAAAACATATAATGGTCTGAATATTTATGCAAAATTAAGGATTTATTTTTATTTTGCATTACACAAAATATTATACTTATGCGGTAATATATCGGAATACAGAAGTCTGCGTAAGATTAGCCGGGGCGGCCCGTTGTTAAAAGAGCTTCCCAATGCCAACAGCGCACCCGATAAGCCCAAATTCATCATATTGGACGTTACCCATAGATGTAATCTCAAATGCAATATTTGTGATATTAGAAAAGATCTTCCGATAGAAGAGCTTAATACGGAAGAAATCAAAGATCTTATAAAACAGGCGATGGACTGGGGGGTGGAAGAATTTGTTTTGTCCGGAGGAGAGCCTTTTGTCAGAGAAGACATTTTTGAGGTATTGGATTTTGTAAGAAGTATCGGATACCACACGGGGATCTTAACCAACGGGGTCTTATTAACCGAAGATTTCATTAACAGAATTCTGCCCTACTTGGTTTCTAATACGCTTTCCTTATCTATCTCCCTGGATGCATTAACCGGGGGGATACACGATGATATAAGAGGTTTAAACGGCTGTTTTGAGAAAACTCTCGCTGCTCTTAAAACGCTCTCTAAATTAAAAAAGAGGCACCCCGGCATAAACTTTAATACCATTTCCATTATTCTTAACGAGAATCTGGAAGAATTGGTCTCTCTGGCAAATTTTCTGAAATCGCTGGGAGTCAATTCCATCCAGTTCCAGCCCCTTCTCGCTAATAATCTTATAATGAAAGAAAGGTCCTCGCAGGTAAAATACTGGATAAGACCAGAAAGATTATCCTTCTTGGACCTAACAATAGACAAACTGATAGGGTTTAAAAAGAACAACCCCGCCTTAGTAATCAACTCAGTAAAGAATTTATTACTCGTGAAGAAATATTTTAGAGTTGGGCTTAGCAGTGAAGATGTTACTTGTTATGCGGTCAGGAAAACAATGTTGATAGCTAACAACGGGAAGGTTACCACTTGTTTTAACGCGTATGGGGATATACGCAGGCAGAGGCTTAAATCCATTTGGCGTTCGTCCCAGGCCGCTCAGGCGCGCGATACCGTATCCGCCTGCAAAAAACCCTGCCTGTTGCCCTGTTTTACGGATTGCGCGGCATGATTTATGTAAGGGAACTATGATTACAGAGAGACAGCTTCGTTTAATGCGTAGAAACTTTTTGTTTTGGTTGTCCAGAAAAATAGACTATCCCTTGATTTTACCGGATGTCCTGCAGATAAACTTTACCTTTAGGTGTAACCTAAGATGTAAAATGTGCAGCATGCACGAACTAATCGAGTCCTTTAAATCAAAAAACAAGTCTTACGAATTGGGAATCCCTACTATAAAAAAGATAATCAAGGAAGCCTCGGATATGGGTATCCGCTCCGTGATCCTGATTGGCGGAGAACCATTCTTGGAGCCGCGCCTTTTTGAGTTGGTATCTTTTGCCAATGACTGCGGCATGACGGGGGTAACCGTAGTTACTAACGGTACATTGATTTCCGGTGAGGTATTAGATAACATATTTGAGTTTCAGCTTGGTTTTTTGAGCATTTCTATTGACGCGGCTTCCGAGGAAACATTTGCCAAGATAAGGGGAGAAAAAGTCCTCGGGAAAATAATAGAAAATATAAACGCAATTAACAAGAAAAAGGAAGAGCGGGAGGTATCTTCTCCCCAGATTGTTTCAGTGTGCACTGTTATGGATCAGAATCTGGAAGAGCTGATGGATGTGATTGAGTTATGCAAGAGGCTAAAAATAGCCCAGGTTATATTCCAGCCGGTGGTAGGGGACAATACCGATCAGACGAGGGTAGATTTTAGTTCCTGTGTGTTTATTCCCCAATCTCGATATGAGGTTTTAGATAAGGCAATAGATAAACTGATAGATTACAAGCTTTCCAGTAATGAGAATTTCGATTTCATTGCCAATAGCATTGGGCATATGAGACTTATAAAAAAGTATTTTCGGGGACAATTGAAGCCGCAAGAGATACCATGTTATTCGGGATATAACCGTATCCAGATAGTTCAGGAAGGCAAGATTTACTTTTGTGTTAACCAGGATAAAAATGAAGCTACCTTCGGCGATGTAGATAGAGATAGCTTAAAAGACCTCTGGTTTTCTCAACAGGCCAGATCTTTTAGGAAATTAATTAAGACGTGTGATTTTCCTTGTCTTCAATGGTGCGCATATAGAGATGAATTTATAGAGTTGTCGGAAATATGGGAAAAGAAAGATATCCGAAAGAAAAGACCTTCCAAGAACATATAGGAGAAGAATGAACTACCTTAAAGAATTTGAAAACAACCTTGCGTATCACTTTTCAGAGATTATGGAATACCCTTTTGCCCAACCTTATTGGATTTATATAAGCCTAAGCCATAAGTGTACGTATCAGTGTCAAATGTGCGAGGTGGTAAAAATATTAAAAGGCTATGAATTATCTAAGGTAACGGTAAAAAAAGCCTTGGATGATATTGCCCGCTGGGGCAGGGATTGTGTAGTTTTGTTTACGGGGGGAGAGCCTTTTTTAAGAAAAGACATCTTCGAGCTCATCGGATACTCCGTAAGAAAAGGGATAAAAACAGAGGCGGTTTCCAACGGTTCATTAATCAATGAAACACTGGCTCAAAAGATTATCTCAAGCGGCCTGCAAAACATAGCTGTTTCTTTAGACGGCGCTAATGAAAAAACCCATGAATTTATAAGAGAAAAAGGAAGTTTTAAAAAAGCCTTAGCTGCCGTAAAAATGCTCGTAGAAGCAAAGAAAAGAACCGGGAGGGGGCCACAGATATCGGTTTGGACAACTATTATGAAAGAAAATGTAAAGGAGTTGTACGATATCATATTTTTAGTTAAAGAGCTGGGGGTAGAGTGTCTGGTGTATCATCCGGTGATTGTAGAGCAGGACGATATGCAGAATACATCTGCCAGCGCCCCTTTCTGGATAAAGGGAGAAGGCCTGGAGATTTTAAAAGAGCAGATAGATAAGATAGTTGATTTCCAGTCCCGGCACGGCCTGGTAGCATTCTTGCATGATCCGTACCTATGGATTAAGTATTTCCAGGCCAGCCTGACTAAGGATAACTGGAAATGTAACCCGTTCGTTTTTCTTAATATAGGCCCAGACGGAGAAACGAGGAGCTGCGGCAGTGCTTTTGGTAATTTAGATATAATGAGCCTTACAGAAACGCTGCACACAGAGGATGCAGGGCAGGCCAGAAGATTAATGAAAGCCTGTAAGAAGCCTTGCCTTCAGACTTGCTGGGCTCATCCAGACTCTGATTCTCTGTTGAAAATCACAGGTAATTTTATCGCTAAGATAAAAGACAGCAAAGAAAAAACAAAACTCTTGAAAGACGCCCTGAAGATATTAGAAAGTTTTGAAAACAAATTGAGGAGTTGCCAGGATGCCTGAATTAAAGGAAGTTATTCTTTCTGTAACCAACCGTTGTAATGCGCAATGCAGGATGTGCGATATCCCTGGCCAAAAGACAGAAGAGCTGCCCTTTTCTAAGTGGGAGGAGGTTATAAAGGATGCTTTTGCGCTTGGCGCCCAGACGGTAGTCTTTAGCGGCGGAGAGCCTTTATTGAGAGAAGATATATTTGAATTGATTTCTTGTGTCAAAATTAACCATATGAGGGTATGCATTACCTCTAACGGTTATTTCTTAACCGACGGGGTGGCTGGCAGGCTTGCCGGCTCAGGGGTTGATGTGGTCAATATCTCCGTGGAAGGCCCTAAAGATATACACGATTATCTAAGAGGCGCAAACTCGTTTGACAAGGCAGTCGCTGCGCTGGAGAATCTTAAAAAGCATAAAATCGAATCTACGATAGCCACTGTGATTTCCAGATACAATTATCGATATTTGACTCATGTTGCAGAATTGGCAAGAAAATACGGGGTTACGACCATAAAATTTCAGCCTTTTAGCGAGATTTTCTTAAATCGCTCCAAGAAAATAAAAGATTTCCTGTTTCATTCTAATGATAAAGAAGGGTTAAGCTCGGAGATTAACCGTGTTGCTAAGCTTTGCGACGAATATTGTATTACCACTAACCCGCGCGGGTACCTGGAAAGAATACCTCTTTATGTTACCGAGAAAAAAAACAAGATGCATAGCGTTTGCGCAGCCATTTTTATTTCTTGTCCAATAGACTCTGCGGGTACGGTTTATCCCTGCTGGGTTATTACTGACAGGAATAGGCTGATTGGAAATATAAAAGAAGAGAGGCTATTAAACGTTTGGAATTCGCAGAGAAGGAATTCCATCATAGAGAGGATCAATAAAAAAGGCTGCCCAGGATGCATGATGAGTTGCTACGATGATAATTTCGGCAAGGAGGGCATAGAGATTAGGATAGCTGCCAATATAAATAGACTAAGAAAGAAAGGTTTTTGCGAATATTCAAGGTTCATGTTTAGGAAATGGGAGAAGAGAATAAAGTTCTATTTAGCGTATAGAGGATCGCTGAAGACTTTGATAGTCAGGGTTAGGAAGTTGTTCGTGAAGAGAAATCCAATGTATGGATTGATTAACCAGGAAGAAGTACGCAAGGCACTAGAAGAGACCAGAGAAATAAAATGCATAATTCAAGAAGAAATAAGAAAATCAACATGAAGGTGGGTCTTTATATTCCCTGTTTTAATGCCGCAGGGAGTATCAGATTTTGCCTAGAGGCAGTTTTTAAGCAAACCCTGCCCCCCCAAGAAGTATTAGTGATAGATGACGGTTCAAGCGATGAAACTTCCAGCATAGCATCTTCTTACCCGGTAAGGATTGTAACGCATGCCGATAACTTAGGATTATCTGCGGCCAGAAACACAGCGATCAAAAATCTGGATACAAAATTTATAGCTTCTTTAGACGCTGACTGTATACCAGAACCAGACTGGCTTGAGCGTTTGATGGAGACACTGAGTTCTGCGCAGGTAGCAGGGGTAGGGGGCAGGCTTCTGGAGAGTTATTCCTCTACCATATTTGATAGCTGGCGTACGGTACACATGAAACAGGATTGGGGAGAAGAAAGAACTACCCCTTCTTTCCTGTTCGGGGCAAACACGGTTTTCCGTAAAAAGAACCTTCTTGAGGTCGGGCTCTATAATTTAAAATTCCGGAATAATTATGAAGATGTGGATTTATGCAATCGCCTTAAAAAAAAGGGATATACGTTCATATATGAGCCCAAGGCAATGGCGCACCATTATAAAAGTGATGATTTTCATTCCTTGCTTAATACATACTGGAGGTGGAATTACCCTTATTATCAAAAAAATAAATATTACTCCGGTCCAAAAAAGTTTATTTTCAAGTTAAAAGACAATCTTGGCTTAGCAAATCGTTATCTCGAAGAGGATATGTGCGCGCGTAGATATAAGCTGCTCTATCTCGACTTTTTATTAGCCATACATCATTCCTGGAAGGATTTTGAATACTTTGTTTTACGCAAAAACCAAAAAGAAAAAAGCTGTCCACCTGTCTCCTATTGGCTCTCTTTACTAGATTTAAACTTTTTTTACCATTTTGATAGCAGAAAAAATAAACTCTCTACGTTTTTGCATAAATCAGAATCTTTTTTACAGAATTTTTTTGCCCTCGACTTATTGTTAGGCAGGCAGATTCAAGAAAAGTTTAGTTATGATTTTAAGAAACTGCTGTATAAACACCTGCTACTTTCTGTTTATAAGATACAAGATGATTATTTATTGGACAGGTTGTTAGTTTTAAACGAAAGGTGCACTGATTGGGACGGGTTATTGAAAAAAAGCCACCCCTATCTGGATAAAATATTTTTGCAGAACCTGTCATTAAGTTTTCGCCAATGGCTGGAAGAATTGAGCAACCGCTTTAAGAATATTACTCACATGATTGAGATATCTGCAGCAAAAACAGATAAAATATCTTATGCGCAGAAAGGAGAAGTCCAAACATGAATACAAAAACAACACCTGCAGTAATGGCGTTATTAGTTGCCTCTTGGTTAATTTCTATTTTCGGCTTAGTGGCGGCAGGGTATTTAATCATTTATAGATCCGATGACATAAATTCTTTAATCAGCTCTTTTTTGATTTTACTGGGGGCACTGTTTTTAGCTGGCGTAAGCAGGATACTTGGTAACATGGGACAAGTATTCTTTGAATTAAAGATAATGCTTTTCCAAGATTTACGAAAAATAATCGAGAGGATTACTACGATTGACCAGAAATTGAGAGAACAATCCAAAGAGCAGCTCCAGGCTATTCGTGAGTCAAGCGATGCGCAGGTCAAAGCCGTGCAGGACTCAAGTGAGGCGCAGGTCAAAGCTGCGCAGGAGTCAAGCGAGACACAGGTCAAGGCCGTGCAGGAGTCAAGCGAGACACAGGTTAGGGCCGTGCAGGAGTCAAGCGGGGCACAGGTCAAAGCCGTGCAGGAGTCAAGCGGGGCACAGGTCAAGGCCGTACAAGAGTCAAGTGAGGCACAG
>CAZKQC010000005.1:0-8483 GCA_964554825.1 uncultured Planctomycetales bacterium | reverse complement strand
CGCTAGGAGAGTCTTTAGCCCAGATTAATCTGGTTATAAGAGAACAGCTCCAGGCAGTCCAGGCATTTTCTGAGAATATGACAGAACTTTACAACGGAAGGAGAGAAATTCTAAATAACCTCAAAGAACAATTACAAAACATTCATGACAATTTAGGGCTTGTAAAGAATCTTCTTGAACAGACTGGTTGCGACTCCAAGGATGTAAGCCAGAATATATACCAGATAAAAAGCTTCTTTGAACAGATAGAAAGACATCTAGACCTTAAAAGGTGATATGCGCACAGTCTTATTGAATCCCCCTTGGTCTAAAAATATGCGCTTAGGGGTGAGAGCTGGTTCAAGATGGCCGTTTACCTCTCCTGCGGAAAAAGACGGGCAGATTCATTACGTCCCGTTTCCTTTCTTTCTGGCGTATGCCACCTCTTTATTAAAAAAGGGGAATAAGCAAGCCAAGTTGATCGATGCCATTGCCGAAGGGATTGGCGCGAGCGAGTTTGTCGAACAGATAAAGCATTATAAGCCAGACCTTGCAGTAGTAGAGACCTCAACCCCTTCCTTCAGTAATGACCTGAAGATTATAAACGATATTTGTCGTAATGCCCCGGAATGTTCCGTAGCCTTATGCGGTCCTCATGCAGGCGTATTCCCCGAACAAATACTCAAACAACAAGAATCAATAACCTATGTATTAATCGGGGAGTATGAATATACGTTATTGGAATTGGTAAACTCTTTGGAAAACGGTCTGGACCTTTGTTCTGTTTCTGGGCTGGCTTATCGTAGCGGCAATCAGATTAAGGTTAATGAGCCAAGGCCGACAATTGATAATCTGGACCTGCTCCCCTGGCCAGAGAGAGAGGATGTGCCCATATACAAATACAATGACGCATTTGCTGGTTTGCCTGTTCCCAACGTGCAGATGTTGGCTAGCAGGGGCTGTCCTTTTCAATGCAACTTTTGTCTTTGGCCTCAGACTGTTTATAGGGAGCATCGCTATAGGCCGAGAGATCCTGAAAAGGTCGTAGATGAGATGGAGTATTTGGTTAAGCACTACAATTTTAAGGCAGTATATTTTGACGACGATACGTTCAATATCGATAAAGAATACGTCCTTGATATATGCGAACAAATAATACAAAGAGAGATTAATGTCCCTTGGGCAATAATGGCCAGAGCCGATCTTATGGATGCTCAGATATTGGAGAGATTGTCTGCGGCAGGTTTGTACGCGTTGAAATACGGGGTAGAATCCGCAGATAAGAATGTGCTGGAGATTTGTAAAAAGAATATGGATTTGGATAAAACAAAGAAGGCTATTCAGCTTACCAAGAAGATGGGCATAAAGGTACATCTGACATTTTGTATAGGGCTTGCAGGAGAAACAAGGAACAGTATTCAAGAAACCCTGTCTTTTATCAAAGGTGTGGAGCCTGATTCTTTGCAGTTTTCGCTGGCCATGCCCTTCCCCGGCACGGAGTATTTTGATTACCTCAAGGAGAAAGGTCGGATAATCTCTGACAATTGGGCAGATTACGACGGGAATTATAAATGCGTTGTAAAGGCGCAGGATTTAGAAGCCGATGAATTGGAGCGTATAAACGTTGCTCTCAATAATAATTGTTACCTGCAATAGCATAAATTTTATACAACCGTGTCTAGATTCATTATTGAATCAAGACTGCCAAGATACGGAAGTGATTGTCTCAGACAACGGCTCAACCGATGGCACGGCTATTTTTTTAAAGAAAAATTATCCGCAAGTCAGATTGATAGAAAGCAAAGAGAATGCGGGAGCATGTTGTGCCCGGAACAAGGGCATTGGCGTATCCTCAGGAGAATGGATTTTAACGCTTGATTGCGATACGGTTTTGTCTGGAGATTTCGTCAGCGGGATTAAGGAAACGATAAAAGGCCTTCCTTCGGAGGTAGGCACCCTGCAGCCAAAAATAATGAAATCAGACCGGGAAAGGGTATATTCCTGCGGGGTATCCGTTTCTTTCTTAAAAAGATTTCATGATATCGCCAAAGACAGTTTCAATAACGAAAGATTCGACAAACCAGGATATATTTTCGGCGCATGCGCCGCCTCGGCAGTCTATAAAAGACAGATGCTGGAAGAAGTAAAAGACAGGCATGGCTATTTTGACGAGCGTTTCTTTTTTTTAGTTGAAGATGTGGATTTAGCTTATCGCGCACAGAGAAAAGGCTGGAAGGCATTCTATTCTCCTAAAACAGTATGTTACCATAACGGAAATAGCTCTCTGATAGATAATAAAAAACGACAATATCTTTGTTGGCGCAACAGGAAACTTTTTCTAAAAAAGGCACATATAAGTAAATTTCAATTAACCGTAATTTATCTGGTTTATGATCTGCCGCGCATAATTTATCTGTTTTTAGCGAATCCTTATGTCAGGGCTGAATTAATAGATAAGAGGCATGTGCCCTGTTTCTGGAAAACCAATGAGGATATTATTCATATTTAAAAGCGAAAACTTTCTGGCGCCTATCGGATTATGCGCAATCTCTGCGGTGGCTATACGGGAAGGCCATAGGACGCATCTTTGCGAAACGAATTCACAGGATCCCCTAAGAGCTGTTTCTGAATTGCAGCCGGAAGTTGTTGTTTATAGCTCTTCCACCGGAGAATCCAAGCATTACTTAAGGTTAAATCAGTCGATCAAAGAGAAATTTCCGCATGTCTTGACAATAATGGGAGGTCCGCATCCCACGTTTTATCCGGACACGATCTATGAAGGCGGCCTGGATGCGATCTGCATAGGGGAGGGGGAGGGTGCTTTTTCCGATTTCCTTTTGGCGTTATCGGATAAGAGAGAAATCGATGGCATACCTAATATAGTTACTAAGCGTAATAGGGATAATTTTAGCGTTCGCAGTTTAGTCGAGGATCTGGATCTCTTGCCTTTTCCTGACTATGCCCTGGTGTACGAAACGAAATCTTTAGGCAGATACCCCCTCAAGAGTTTCATCACTTCTCGAGGCTGTCCGTATGATTGCGCGTATTGTTTTAATTCTGCCTGGCGTAGTATTTATCAAGGAAAAGGCAAGGCGGTACGCAGGCATAGTGTAGATTATGTTATAGATGAGATTAGCTATGTTAAGAAAAAGTGGCCGTTGAGCTGCGTCAAATTCTATGACGATATCTTTGTTTATTCGGCCGATCCCTGGCTGGAGGAATTCTCTGAGAAATACAGAAAAAAAATCAATCTCCCGTTTTTTATTTTAACCAGAGCAGATTTACTTGATGAGGATGTAATAAAGCTTCTCAAGCATGCAGGATGCCGCACCATCAGCATGTCCATAGAGGCCGGGAATCACCGGATAAGAAATAAAGTCCTTAAGCGTTCGATGTCTGACGAACAGATAATTAATGCCCACCAGATCTGTGTTAAGCACGGCATCCATACCTTCACCAATTGTATTGTTGGTTTGCCTAGTGCAACCATCGCTAACGAAATAGAATCAGTCAATCTGGCTATTAAGGCTAAGGCTACATGGGCGGAATTTCCTATCTTTCAGCCTTACCCGGGCACGGAACTAGGCAGGAGCGTGGTCAGTGAGGGTTTTTACAAGCCAGCTTACGAAAGGATGCACACCTCTTACCAGTATAAATCTGTCCTAAGCTGCTTTACGGATAAAGAAAAAAATATCCAGATGAATCTTTCGGTTTTGGGGCCGGTAGCCGTAGCCTTTCCAGTTTTCAAGAACTTGATTCTGCGTTACTTAATTTATCTGCGGCACAATTATTTTTTTACCCTTGCCTATTCCCTGATTAAGATAAACATCCTTAGCAAAAAGATCTATTTTACAAAGACCTCTTTCTATAGCTTGTTTCGTATTCATATGAGAAGTCTAAAGCAAGAGTGGTTTAAGCACGAAAACGCTACTGGCTAGGAGCCATTGGAACGATGAATCTTAAGGGCGTACAATTACCAAAAAGATATAACTATATAGCTTGTTTTCTAACCTTACACTGTAACTTAAATTGTGCTTATTGCATAAATTGGTTGAACCCGGAGATTAAATCTAAAAAAATACTTATACCGGGGAAAAGATGGATAGAAGGACTTAACCGTTTAGTGTGCCCGACCGACCTGCCGGTTACTATACAAGGAGGAGAGCCTGGGTTGCACCCTGATTTTATTCAGATCATCAAGAATATCAAAAAAGACCTAAACATCGATATTCTTACTAACCTTTCTTTCAACGTGGATGAGTTTATAGATAACATAGATCCCGC
Organism: uncultured Planctomycetales bacterium; assembly: GCA_964554825.1. Classification (GTDB taxonomy): domain Bacteria; phylum Omnitrophota; class Gorgyraeia; order Gygaellales; family Profunditerraquicolaceae; genus VGKF01. The sequence goes on along the minus strand of CAZKQC010000005.1, from coordinate 4,220 downwards.
CCGGCTGCATAGAAGCGCTCCTTATCCTAATATCAGGGTAAGCTACCATCCTTTTTATATGGATTTAAAAAAACTCATCAAAAAGGTATTAAAAATGCAAAAGGCCGGTTTTAGCATCGGCATTTTTATGATTAATCACCCTAAGCTTAAACAGGAGGCCCTGGGGTTAAAAAGGATATGCAAAGATTTTGGGGTTGATTTCCGAGTAAAAGAGTTCCTGGGATATTTTAATGGCAGGCTTTATGGGACGTATAGATATCCTAGGGCAGTAGGAAAAATAAGGGTGGAGAAATGTCTGTGCCGGACATCAGAGTTAATTATCGGGCCAAATGCCAGCATCTTCAGGTGCCATCGCGATCTCTATCGTAATTTCTATCCTATCGGGAATTTAACTGACCCCGGATTAAAGGTAAAAGATATCTTTAGAAAATGCAATTATTTCGGGGAATGTAACCCCTGCGATATAAAAATAAAGACAAACCGGTTCCAGGTTTATAATCATACGTCCGTACAGATCAAAGATATAATACAAACAAAACCATGATACCAAGACGGAAGGCACACACCCTAAAGGGCGAATTATCACTATGCGTGAAATCAATGCTAAGCAGAAGCAGGGCCATCCCTTTTTATAAAGACAGATGGCGAGATAAATTCGCAAACTTTATCGATGTTAAACACGCTATCTCTGTTAGCTCTGGCAGGGAAGGAATGAGACTTATTTTGGGGTCCCTGGGGCTCAATGCTAATGATGAAGTAATTATGCCTGCCTACACCTTAAAAGAGCTGGCCGGTATTATTGAATCATTGGGCCTAAAGGCTGTTTCCGCGGACATAGATCCTCATACGTTTAACATCTCTCCGGAGTCAATCGCCAAAAGGATAAACAAGAAAACAAAGGTAATTTTGGCTACGCATATTTTTGGTGTCCCTTGCCGGATAGATGAGGTTTTGGATATAGCAAGAGTTAGATCAATTTTTGTTATTGAAGATTGCGCGCATTCGCTGGGTTCAAAATTTAAAGGGCGTCAAACCGGTTCCTTTGGTGATGCCGCGTTTTTTAGCTTTGAGACCATAAAACTAGTCAATACTTATGGTGGGGGTATGGTAGTTACAAATAACGATAAAATAGCCGGTAGAATACTCGATGCTGTTTCTATCGTTCAGGAAAAATCCAGGCTACCTTTAAAAAAGTTGATTATGACCCGTCTGGAGAATTATCTTCTGCCTACCTCGTTTTCTCTGCCCATCCTTTACTTACTGGCTTCTTCGTATTGGCATAAAAGAGCATACTCTTTTTACAGGCGGCTCCAGGGTTCGCTTGGAGTTAAGGGGTCTTGGAGCGATTTCCAGGCTTTTATTGGGATAGAAAAATTAGGCACTCTCGAAGAAAGGGTATCCCGCAGGCGCGCGCAGGCAGCTTTATTAAGTTCGCTGGTTAACAACAAAATAAAGACTCAGCAGGTCCCGGAAGGATCCATCCCGAATTATTACTTCTTTGTGTGCCTGGTGCCGGATAATCTTTGGCAAGTGCGTAAATTTTTACTAATGCACGGGATAGACGCCGGGATAGAATCAGAGATTGCCGATGACTGCTGCAATTATTCAGGGGCGAATAGTTGTCCTCATACCGCGGAAGTTTTTAAAAGCGCCATGCAGATTCCGCTACACGAAGGGATGTCTGAGCCTGATATTAGATATGTAGCGGCCATGTTAAATAAATTCTTCTCATGAAAATAGTTTTGATAGATCCGCCGTATGCTTTTAGTGAGATCGGCGGATTAAAACAAGGCTTTAAGCATGTGCTTAACAAGATCCCTTCTCTTGGTTTAGGCTATCTTGCTGCAGTGGCTCAGGAGAGGGGGAATGTTGTAAAAATAATCGATTGTTCGATTGTCTTAAGATCCCCAGAAGAAATTGCAGATACGGTAAGAGAGTTTAATCCAGAGATAATAGGCATTACTGCCACTACGCCTACTTTTAGCAATGCGGTTTATATCGCCTCTGTTTTGCGGGAGGCATTACCGAAGGCAGTATTTATCTGCGGAGGCCCCCATGCCACGGCCTCTCCCGAGGATTCTATAAAAACAGGCGTATTTGACTTTTTAGTATTGGGGGAAGGAGAGGAGACATTCTTAGAACTCATCTGCCGGATTGGCGCTAAACAGGGCTATGCGGCCAGCGATATCAGCGGAATAGTCTTTAGGGATAACGGAAAGATTGTTTTCGGACCGAGGCGTCTGAGAATAGCCAATCTTGATTCCTTGCCTTTTCCTGCAAGGCATCTTTTTCCGCCGCCGCGATTCTATTCTCCTACGCCTGCTTCATATCGCAGGCTACCGCTGGCTGTATTAATGACTTCGCGGGGATGCCCGAGCAATTGCACGTTTTGCGACCGCGCGGTTTTTGGCGAGCAATTCCGCCAACGCAGCGTTACAAATATCATGGCAGAGGTAGAGGAGGTTATCTCCAGGTATGGGGCTAAGGAGATTCGTTTTTTTGACGATACCTTTACTGCCAATGCGGAGTTTGTCAAAGATATCTGCGCTGGTATAAAGAGGTTAAAACCGCGCATCCCCTGGACATGCCTTACTAAAGTTAACGCGGTAAATTTCGAGATGCTGGCAATGATGCGTGACGCCGGATGCTGGCAAGTATTATTTGGCTTAGAATCAGGAGATGACCAGGTCTTAAGGCATTTGGGTAAAAACAATACAGTTATCCAAAACAAGGAGGCGGTTCTTTTAGCAAAAAAAGCGGGACTGAGCGTACGTGCTGATTTCTTAGTAGGCAGCCCCTGGGAGACTAGGGAAACTTTCCGCAAGACCATTGAATTTGCTAAAAGCCTGCCTTTAGATTTCGCCCATTTTAATAAATTTGTTCCTTATCCAGGCACGAAAATTCATAACGATTTGGTCGCTAATGGGCGCCACTTTGATTTTGATAAGGGCTCTTATATAAATAACCATAGCGATTTTGTCTATTTCCCCGAGAAGATAAATAAACAGGAATACGCTGAATTTCTTAACAGCGCGTATAAAGAATTTTACTTGCGCCCTGGCTATATATTAAGAAAAACGTTCTCGTTACGTACCGCCTCCGAGCTTATGGGGCAAATTAAAGGACTTTTATCCATACTTTCTTTATAATCATAGGCCGGGAGTGTTTGTCGTATGATGAATCAATTTCTGAGGCAGCTGTATAACCTGATATTTTTTATAGAAACAAGAAAATGCCGAAGGCTGGGATCCGTTCCTCCTTCGATTCTCTTCCCGGTAGTCTGGGTTACTAACCGGTGTAATTTACGATGCAAGATGTGTAATCAATGGAAAATAGCGGCAGGAGCTCCAGCCGAAGAACTCTCATCCCGGGAATGGTATTCCTTCGTAGATTCCGCAAAACATATGCATGCCGCAGTCATTGCGGTTACAGGCGGTGAGCCGCTGCTTAGAGAAGACATCTTCGATATTATAAAATATATCCGCAAGAACCAAATTTCATGTCATTTATGCACAAACGGAACTTTATTAAATGAATTAAACGTACTTAGGTTGAAAGAATCTAAAATCAACTCAATTTCCGTATCGCTTGATAGTGACTGCGCCCAGATCCATAATAGGATGCGCGGAATAGATTGTTTCGATGCGGTTGTCCGGGGGATAAAGCTTTTACGCAGCACTATCCCCGGATTAAAGATTGGGATAAACCAGGTGGTAACCAAGATAAACTTCCGCAATATGGACCGCATGATTCCTTTTGCAGAAAGCCTTAAGGTTGATCAAATAAAATTTGATAGAGTACATGTTAACCTTATGCATAGGCACAGACCGCTTACTGATTCAGACAGCCTTGTTTTTAATAAAGATGATTTGCCGGACCTCCAGCGAGAAATTGCTAAGCTTATTAATGCGGTTTCAAAGACCAGGTTATTAACGAGTTCGCTAACCTTTATGGAAGGTATGGCTGATTTGTGTTCAGCCAAGATGCCCAGGTTAGACTGTTACGCCGGGTATATTTCTTGCGCCGTAGATGCCTTTGGCCGTGTCTCACCCTGTGATGATTTTGACGGAGAAGAAAGCCTGCGGGAGAAAAACTTAGAAACAATATGGCAATCTGCGTCTTTTCAGAAATTGCGCCAAAGGGTGCATAGCTGTAATTCCTCATGTTGGGATACTACACACGCAGAGCTTAATATTCGTTGTTCGGATTACGGATTAAAG
>CAZKQC010000004.1:0-21784 GCA_964554825.1 uncultured Planctomycetales bacterium | reverse complement strand
TTATCGAAGCCAGTTTTAATGCCGCCAGCAAAAAGAAGGGTACCCATAGCCTCCAGCTCTTGCGCCACCTCTTCAGGGTAAGGTCAATGAGGATTAGGAGAAAAGGAAAGAGGTAGTAGGTGTAATACTGCAGGGTCATATAATAGAAGATAGCCAGGGAGACGAGGTATAACGCAGGGCCAAACCGCTTCCTGCCTTCTGCGACGCGGTTGTAAAGCAGGGCATTGCCCAGGACAAAGGCGCAGAATATCAGGTACGGCTTTCCGGAGATCCAGGTTACTGCCTCCGTGTGGATGGGGTGTAGCGCAAAGAGGACCGCGCCCAGGAGGCTTGATTCTACGCCGAAGAAGAGGCCCAGGAAGAAAAAGACCAGGATGGTGTTGAGGGAATGCAGCAGTATATTGGTGAGGTGGTAGGTGAAGGGGTTGTAGCCGGATATCAGTAGATTGAGCGAATTAAGCAGGCTGGCCGGCTCCATCCAGAAGCGCAGGGGATAAATAAGTTCCGGATTTCTGGTTATAGCCGGAACATCATCGGAGATAAAAGCGCCGTCCAGAGAATTAGCATATACCAAAAAACAGATGCCGAACAGGATAATTGATATAAGTCTTTTATTATGCAGGCCTATCCTAGTATTCATTATAAAGAAACAGGCATCAGTTTAGGGGCCCTTATTTTTCAGTTTTAGGCATATTCGAAGCCATCTTCACAAAATCAGCTATCTCGCGCCTATCCCGTTCATCTATCTCGGTAAAACAAATTCCTACGCGATAAAAGTCCTTGTCTATCATTGTGCTGTAACGCACTTCTCCGGTTATCGATACAGGCCCGTAAAAACTGACTTCCTCCTTATTAACTTTAAATAAAGTAAACCGCATCGCAAGGACGGTGGATTCTGGCACGGAATAATTAGTCAAAATGGCCATGCCGCCCTCGCTTAGGTCTACCATGGTCGCCTGTATCTCTTTATCTGCGGTAAGCATGCGCACAGACAAAGGCTCATTGGCCCGGTACACAACCGTAAGGCTCACCCTGGCTCGCCTGAACTGCCTTTTCTCTGCCCCGGAATATTCATTATCCATAACGCGAATTTATATTTAACTAATCTTTTATATTATATAAATATACCCCCGAGCCATTCTCTTTTCAACAAAAAACATATAAGTTGTTTTATTTACTTTCTGCGCATCTTATCGGTAGGATAAAATTCCATATACCTTGCAAACATCAGCCTGGTCTGGGCATCTAATGCAGGCGTTGATCCCAGGATTAACACTACAAAAGGAACAATAACCCACTCCAATATCAACACCACATTCTTGGTCCATTTTACATCCGGCGGCCTGGGAGGAAGAATAGCGATGCTCATTAATACCCAGACAAGGCTGGTGCCCAGCGTAAAATTAAGCAGCAATCCGGTAATCTTTGGCAAGTTGTAACCTATGGGCATCTGGTTGAAAAAAGCTCCCCCCAGCAAGATCGGCAGAGGCGCAATAAGAGTAATGATAATAGCCCAGACTGCCCAGGTAATATGGCTTCCCAGGAGATGAAAAGACCGGCGTAACTTCTTGGCAAGGGGTATATCTCCGTTATTTAAGAATCTGCTGATCACAAAAGGAAAATTCTCTACCCCCCAGGCCCATCTTCTTTTCTGCTTATACTGGATAATGATGGTCTTAAAAAAGTTGGTAGAATAGGCGGCATCCATAGAAACCGTAATATAGAGCGGCACCACCCGGTATTCTCCTTTATAAAAAAGAAACGCCTTCCAATATACCACTGAGTCATCAGAGACCATATTAACCGGCCAATAGTCTATTTTTACCAGAGTCTTGAAGCTCATGCTATGACTGGAAAAGGTAACAAACTTTTCCAGACGCATACTTTCAATCATCTGACAGAAAGAAGCGCTTATCTCCACTAACCGCGCAAAAGAAGGCGCATACCAGATATTGTTGTTATAAACCGGCATAGGCTGGTAGCTTGCCTGATGCGGTTTATGCGTAGTCAAAAAATGGTAAGTGAGACAACTAAAATATTCTTTATCCACACAGGTGTCCGCATCAAAACAAGAGACAATAACGTCTTCGTAGGGAATAGACTTAGCGGTTAAGAGATCTTTGGCATGTTTAGCGGCCCAAGTGGCATTCGCGCCTTTCGTACGAGCCTCTCCGGGGATACCATCAGGATGAAATGTAGAAAGGTATCCTAAGAAAGATTTTTGGAATTCCTCCTCCAGCACTTTTGCTTTTTCTCTGGAAGAGGCATAGCGCTCTTCAAAGGCAACCACCACAATCATCCTGTCTTTTGGATAACGGCATTGTTTAAGCGCCTGCAGGGAAGGACGCAATATCTCCAGCCCTTCCTTGTATACCGGGAATATAATCAGATGGTATACGCTTTGCCAATCGCTCGCGGATTTAAGCCTCTGGCAGTCTGAGAGCCAATCCCTGGACTTCTGCTGCGACAGTTTTTTGTAAGCCATGATTAAGAGCGTAGTAAGATATACCGTGCGGATAATCCAGTAAAAGTCAAATATAATGATCAGTACCGCGCAGATAATGGGCCGCCATACTGAGATGGCAATCAGAAACAAAATTATACCCCAAGAAATAGCCCCGGGGGTAATTTCAAGAAACCTGTTAAGTCTCGGGCTTTTATTCATAGGCTTTTAATTTAATGAGCTCCTGCAAAATAAAGGCGCGCGTATCCAGGTGTATCTTATATAGATTATCGTAGAGATTGCCATCGGCTGCTTTCTGAGAATCCAGGAAATAAAGCGTATCCGTACGCGTATCGTAATAAGCGCAGGTATTCTTTTTGGTGAGATTGACCAGTACTACCGGCTGAGAGCTGGGCTGGGCCTCCAGGGCCTGTATGCTTCTTGAGCTGACCAGAACAAGATGATAACTATCCGAGTACCAGAAGACGTCAAGTATCCCCCCTTGCGGATAGTTTAAGACAAACCCCGCATTAACGATAAGGTTTTCTTTCGGAGAAACCAAGCTTGTTATTCCGATCTGATTGGCATTGAAATAAAGGACTTTCTGATGGTCAGGCGAAACCTTCCATTTAACCGCAGGAGGAAGTATTTTGGTGAAATTACCTATTTTCTCGAAATGCTCTCCCTCAGGGTCTGATTTATAAATACTGTCTTCGCTTTGATTTATATAATAAACGCTCTCTTTTTCTTCATTTACCATAAAAACAGAAAGCCTGTCTTTATTCAACTGTTTGATATAAGGACGCAGGGGGAAAAGAATAATCTTTTCCAGGCGCGTAACCTTACCCGCCTCCACTTCTACCTCGTTAGACCAAGGATAATGCCTTTCTAACTCAAACCTGATATTATACCTCCCCGGTAGAAGCTCATTAATGGTAGCGGGAGTCTTTATATTCAACAACTGTTTATCCAGATAGACACTCGCACCTGCCGGCTGGGTTTTTAATACAATCAACCCGGCCTTGGTGAATTTAAAGGTACGCCGGTCAAATTTATATCCCAGCGTCGAAGACAATATGGGGGGTAAGCCCATAAGAAAGATGCCTAAGCTTAAATAAAATAAAAAAGCCCTCAGCCTTTGTTCGCTTAACATATCTTCTAGTCTTAAAGAAAAAGCTGTCTTAGGGGGCAGGATGATCGATAATGCACTACTTGTTTTTGCCTTGCGATTTTACCAGTCGGTATATTTCTTCTAAGCGGTCGGAGATCTGTCTTAACAACGCTATGGTCTGGGCTTGATATTCGTCAGGGCTCATCTCTTGCTGCGCCGTTGATTTCTTAGCAGCTTCCCTTTTTTCCTTCCACCGCCTCAGGCCTTTTTTAACCCCTTTGGTTTCCTGTAAGATAAGGAAATCTATATATTTGGAAAGTTTACCCCTATCTGCCTTTTGCAAAAAATCCGTAAAGAAAATCCCCAGTCCGTAATACTTCTTAATGCCTTCTTCTCTTATGATACTGGATCTAAAGACGCTGCCCCTGCACCTGATATCCCCGCCTAAGGATTCTTCTTTCGTATAAGAGGGTATCTTAAGCGACATCTCCAGCTCTGCGCCCATAGGTATCTCTTTGCCTGTCTCGACATAAGCACCCAGACGGCTTATGTTTTCTGTTTGTCCTGTTACTTCAAGCCCCTGATAAAAGATCTTGACGGCCAAACTTACTTTTATCCTTCTTTCCTTCCTTTTCTCCATGCCTTTAGCCATCAAACACCATCCTCCTATTACGCCTTTATCAATGCCAGCGTTTCGGAACGGGTCTTCTCATTTTCCTGGAATATGCCCCTTACCGCAGAGGTTACTGTAAGCGTACCCGGTTTTCTAACTCCACGCATAGACATGCACATATGCTCGGCTTCTATTATCACCATACAGCCCTGGGGTTTTAGTTTGCGCATGATAATCTCGGCGATTTGCGTAGTTAATCTTTCCTGAACCTGCGGCCTTTTAGCTAAAATATCCACCACCCTGACCAGCTTGCTCAACCCCGTAACCCGGCCTTCTTTAGGTATATAGGCAATATGCGCCTTGCCGATAAAAGGAAGGAGATGGTGTTCGCAGACGCTATACAAAGAAATCCCTTTAAGGAGTATGATCTCTTCGTGTTTCTGGTCCAGGATAATCTCTAATTCTTTTTCCGGATTCTGATTTATCCCGGAAAAAATATCCCCGTACATCTCCGCTACCCTCTGCGGCGTGTCCAAAAGGTCTTTCCTGTCAGGATTCTCTCCGATTGCCTCTAGCAATTCTCTGATGGCTTTTTCAATCTTCTTCTCGTCCATTTCACATTCTCCTATTTGCCTATGCAAAAGCTGCTGAATATCTTATCTAACAATTCCTCTGAAAATCTCCTGCCAAGAATATCATCAAAGGCTAAAAGTGCGTCCCTTATGTCCTGACAGACATACTCGGCGGATAACAGGTTATTATTATCTACCGAATTTGCTGCCTCTGCAATAAGTTTTTGCGCTTTTCTGATCTTCTCGATATGTCTGAGGTTAGTTACGGATGCCGATTCATGATGGCTGAATTTCCCCTCATACGCTAATCCGGCTATGGCATCTTCAAGAAGGCTTATGTTTCTTCCTTTTTTTGCCGAGATGCAAACCGTATTAGCGAACTTACGCGCAATCTCGTCTTTTTCTATTTTTTGCTCCAGGTCTATCTTATTTATCGCCGCCAGCACGGTTTTATCCTTTAATCTTTGCATAATAACCTGATCTTGGCTTGATAGCCTCTTGCTGCCGTCAAATAATAGAATCACTAAATCGGCCATAGCGATATATCTTTTTGAGCGTCCGATAGCCTTGCGTTCTATCAAATCTCTCGGCCGGATAATCCCGGCGGTATCTACGATCTTAACTGGAATGCCTTTTATATCCATAACTTCTTCAACCGTATCACGGGTAGTTCCCGCAACCGGGGTCACTATAGAGCGCTCTCTTCTAAGCAGCGCATTTAAAAGCGAAGACTTGCCAACATTAGTCCTGCCGCAAATGACAACGCTTATCCCTTCATGCAATAACCTCGCCCTTCTGGTTTCGTCTAGAAGCTTTAACAATCGCGCATTGGTATCGTCCAGGCTTTTTTTAATCTTGCGCATAAGCACAGGGCCAAGCCCTTCATCAGGAAAATCAATATCAGCCTCCAGCACAACAAGTATATGCAAAAGATCCTTCCTGATCCTGTTAAGCTCTCGGGACAATCCCCCCCGCAGCTGCTCTGCCCCTATCTTTAAGGCATTGTCTGTCTTGGCCTTGATAATATCCAGTATTGCCTCTGCTTGAGCTAAATCAATCCTGCCGTTCAGGAATGCCCTCTTGGTGAATTCTCCAGGCAAAGCTAGCCGGCAGCCTTTCTCCAAGGCCAGTTCCAGCACCCTGCGTAAAGCCGCAATGCCGCCATGGCAGTTTATCTCTACAACATCCTCCCTGGTATAAGATTTAGGAGAGCGCATTACCGTTAAAATTATCTCATCAACAATTGCCTTAGACTTCTTGTCTTCTACGATCCACCCATAATGCGTGGTGTAGGTCATAAAATTAGACACAGACCCTTCGTTTTTGGATAAGAAAATGCTGTCGGCTACAGCTAAGGCATCTTTTCCGCTTAGGCGCACAATCCCTATCCCTGATTCGCCCATGGGCGTAGAGATGGCCGCAATTGTATCGTCAAGGCTGTATCTCTTCATTTCTGAATTCACCCACTACAAATAATGAGCCGCAGACCAGGACCAAATTATCTTTCCCTGCCAGCCCATACGCCTTTTCTTTCGCCTCTTTAATATCGTTAGTCAGATGAAACGGCTTACCGGGAAAATATCTGGCCAGGTCTCCCGGGGAAGCTGCCCGGGGGTTACTGGATCTGGTTAAGACAACTTCATCCGCTAAATCATACAGCTGTGCGCAGACTCCGCTTATATCCTTATCCCTAGAAATACCTAAAACCATGACCAGCCTCTTATACTTAAAATTCGATCTCACTGCTTCTTTCAATGCTATAGACGAAGAAACGTTCTGCGCTCCGTCCAATACAACCAGGGGATCTTTAGATACGACCTCCAGTCTACCCGGCCAGGCAGTCTTATAAAGGCCTCTTTTTATCGCGTCGGGGCCTACGGTTATGCCATGAAACCTCAGCGCCTCAATTATCCCTACGGCTAGCGAAGCATTAACAAGCTGATGGACCCCTTTGAGTTTTATCTCCAGATCTTTATACTCGCCCCAGATCCCCTTAATACCGAAACCCGCTGCCTTAACTTCATAGCATATATCTGTGCCTACCGTATACAGTCTAGCCCCGAATTCCTGGCATCTATTTCTAATAACCCTGCCTGCCTCTTCTTCCTGCGGGGCGCTTATAACAGTATAGGCGCCCTTTATTATCCCTGCTTTCTCATGGGCAATTTCTCCTAATGTATTGCCTAATTTCTGCGTATGTTCATAACTTATAGGCGTAATGGCGCAAACCAGGGGGTCTACCGTGTTTGTAGCATCAAGCCTGCCCCCCATGCCGGTTTCTAAAACAGCGAATTCAACTCCCTGTTCTTTGAAATAAATAAAGGCGGCGGCGGTATAGGCCTCAAAAAAAGAAAGCGCGCCGAAAAAAGAGCTCTTATTATACTCTTCTATCTTGGGCTTTAAATATTCCGCCAACCTTACTAAATCTTCTTTCGGGATCATCCCCTCAAAGTCTAGCCCCACACCGCTCACTCCGTCCGCCTGCCCGGAAGAGAGGATTCTGATTCTTTCCCTGAAGTCAGAAAGATGAGGTGAGGTATAAAGCCCGGTTTTATAACCAGCCTCTCTTAATATATAACTGACAAAGGCACAGGTTGAGCCTTTGCCTTTCGTCCCTGCGATATGTACGCATTTAAGGATGCCTTGAGGATTGCCTATCGTATCTAAGAAATTCTTAATACGCCCTAGCTTCAAAGATTCCCTATAAGGATAATCCGGTATCTTTTCGTAGTTAATGAACGAGTCCAGATATGCTAAGGTTTCCGGGTAGGTCATGCTTTAATTGGCAGGCTTTGGGTGCTGATTAGCGGATAGAGCAAAATAAAGAAAGAGGCTTAATGCCTGAAATGCCTGATACCTGTAAAGACCATCGATACCTTATGTTTATCGCAAGCCTTGATTATCTGCGCATCTGCTATCGAGCCGCCTGGCTGAATTATAGCCTTTACCCCTGACCGGGCAGCATCTATAACCGCGTCCTCTTTAGGAAAGAATGCGTCCGAAGACAGACAGGAGTTAAGGCTTAGCTTACCCGCCTTCTTGCGCGCTATCATCACCGAATCAACCCTGGACATCTGTCCGGCTCCGATACCTACCGTCTTTGTGCCTTTGGTGAGAACAATTGCGTTAGACTTTACGTGCTTAGCTACTTTCCAGCCAAAAACCAGGCTCTGGAGTTCCTTTTTAGTTGGCTTTTTCTTTGTAACTATTTTAAGGCTGTCTAGATTAAGGGTTTCCAGGTCTTTGCCCTGTAAGAGAAGCCCTCCGCCTACACGTTTGAACTCCGGCTCATCCATAGGCTCTATACCGTCAACTTCAAGCAGGCGGAGATTCTTCTTATCTCTGAATAAATCTGCTGCCTCTTTATCAAAACCAGGGGCAACGATACATTCCAAAAACCCGCTTTTCACAATTACCTTGGCAGATTTAAGATCCAGCCTTCTGTTCAAGGCCACAATCCCGCCAAAGGCAGAGAGAGAATCGCATTTCCAGGCGGCAATAAACGCTTTCTCCAGATTAACATCCTCTGCTACGCCGCAGGGATTATTGTGTTTCACTATAACCGCTGCCGGTTTGTTAAATTCTTTAACTAATTCAAGGGCAGCATTAAGGTCTAAGATATTATTGAAAGAGAGCTCTTTGCCCTGGAGCTGCCTTAGATTTATCAAACCCTTGTTTTTCCCTTTTTCCCTGTAGAAAGCTGCCTTCTGATGGGGATTTTCTCCGTAACGCAGATCCTGTATCTTCTCAAACGACAAGGATAATTCTTCGGGGAATTGTACCGCGCCCTCTTTATCGCCTGCCTTTAAATATTTGTTTAAATAGGCCGCGATGGTTTCGTCATAGCGCGAGGTCAGCTTAAACACCTCTACCGCTAATTTAAATAACAAATCTTGCGAAAGGCTGCCGTTATTTTTATTTAATTCTTCGATTATGTCAGGGTAGAACCTGGGGCTGGAGACTACAGCCACTGAACGGTTATTCTTAGCTGCTGAACGCAGCATAGACGGACCTCCGATATCAATATTCTCTATAGCCTCCGCCAAAGAAACTTGCGGTTTCTTTATCACCTCAGCAAAAGGATACAGGTTAACCACTACCATATCGATAAGGCCTATGTTATGCTCTTTGAGTTTCTGCATATGGCCTGGGTTATCTCTAAGCGCAAGGAGACCGCCGTGTATCTTAGGATGCAGGGTCTTAACCCTGCCATCCAGCATTTCAGGGAACCCGGTGTAATCGGAAACCTCGGTAACGGCTATATTATTCTCCCTTAATACCTTAGCCGTACCTCCGGTAGAGAGTATCTCTACCCCGAATTTGCTCATTGTTCTTGCCAGGTCCAGCAATCCGGACTTATCCGATAAGCTAATCAATGCGCGCTTGATCTTAACCATCTACTTCTCCTTTTCTGTGTATATATGAATTATTTGTTAAAACGGAAGTTCGCCAGGTCACAATCCTGCATAAGATAATCTTTCTGCTCAAGCCGCAGCTTTCCCGCTTGTTTTGCTCCAGTTTCCCCGCCTGACTGGATAAAATCGGCAAAACTAATAATCTCCGCGCGTATAAAGCCTCTTTGAATATCAGAGTGAATCACCCCTGCCGCCTCCCAGGCAGTAGCACCTTTCCTGATTAGCCAGGCACGCGTCTCTTTCTCGCCGGTGGTAAAAAAACTGGTAAAACCACTCTCTATAAGCGCCTTCGCCAAAAGGGTATCTAAATCCTCCAGCTCATTCCCCTTGACCACCGTAACAGGCTTATTGGTATACAACCCATAGCTGGTCATTGACTGTCTTTCTTCTTCGCTTAAAGCTGCTTTAGAGATAAACTCTTCTTTTTCCAGGATAGTTTTCAGTTTATTCAACAACGTCTTTTCCTGTTCCTGCGTAGCGCGTTCTAAACGCGTCTCGATAAACTCCAGGTCTTTTAAGACCAGATCAGTGCGGGCATTCTCCAATACCATGATCGCGTCGGCATCCAGGGCACTCTCTTCGCCTACCAATTCAACTTGTAGATAGGTCTTTTTCTTGGCCTTGGTGATATTATCAACCTGGTCAAGACGCGGGTCTTTGATATTGCGTTTTCCCAAAGCTATCTCGGGGATGGCAAATATACTTATCTTCATTGTTAATGACGACACAACTTATGTTCGCTTCACTCCATAAGTTGTTATCGGAATTAATCCCCGCGCTTTTTACTTTTTCGCAAAGCGAAAAAGTATTTCGGGGATACAACACCTATTGCTCTTCTTCCTGCTTCTTGGAAACCTGGTACTGACTGATAATCCCGGATGCAATCTTATGAGGAACGTCTTCATAATGCGAGAAACGCATGGTATAGGAGCCCCTGCCTCCGGTAAGAGAGCGTAAATCATTGGCATAGGTGAACATCTCCGACAAAGGGGCCTGCGCCTTGACGACCTGAAATTTACCTTTGATATCCATGCCGATGATGCGGCCTCGACGCGAGTTCATGTCTCCGGATATCGCTCCCAAATATTCTTCCGGTATGACTACGCTCACCTCCATTACCGGCTCAAGCAACACAGGCCCTGCCTCAATTACCGCCTTTCTCAGGGCCATTGCACCGGCAATCTGAAAGGCCATATCGGAAGAGTCTACTTCATGATAAGAGCCGTCGTAAAGTATGACCCGTATATCCTCTATCGGGTAGCCCGCTAACGCCCCCTCCAGACAGGCCTGCCTTATGCCTTTTTCAGCTGAAGGTATAAAGTTCCTGGGAATGGCACCCCCGAAAACCTTATCCACAAATTCAAAACCTTTATTTTTTTCTAAAGGCTGTATCTCAATCCAGACATCTCCGTACTGCCCGCGGCCACCTGACTGCCGCTTAAACTTACCCTGAACCTTGGCGGTTTTAGTAATGGTCTCTTTATAAGAAACCTTGGGGGTGCCTAACTCTACCTCTACGTTAAATCTCTTTTTCATCCGGTCTACCATTATGGCTAAATGTAAATCGCCTAATCCGGAGATAATCAACTCCTTGGTTTGCTGGTCGTGCCCCACCTTAAAGGTGGGGTCTTCCGCGGCAAGCTTGGCCAATGCCCCGGAAATCTTATCTTCATCCTGGCGGGATTTAGGCTTTACTGACGCGGATATAGCCGGCTCGGGAAAGACAATGGGGTCAAATAAAACCTGGTTTTTCTCATCGCAAAGTGAATCAGAAGTAACTGTCTCTTTCAATTTTGCGATCGCTACGATATCCCCGCATGAGGCGCCTTCTATCGCCCTCTGTTCTTTGCCCTGTAAAATATATAACGGCCCGATTCTTTCTTTTGTTTTCTTATTTACGTTATAAAATCCGGTGTTAGGCAATAATGACCCTGAAAAAACACGCAGAAGGCTCAATTGCCCCACGTAAGGGTCGGATATGCTTTTAAAAACAAAGGCGGAAAAGGCCCCTGAGGGATCAAAGGAAATCGCTTTTTTCTCTTCTGGTTTTGCGGGGCTAGATACCTCTATAACCGGCCGCTCTAGCGGAGAAGGCAAATATTGCACGGCCGCATCCATCAATTCGGGGAGGCCTTTATCGGTGAGGGCGGAACCAACAATAACAGGAAATACCTTTCGTTTTATTACGGCGTGAGTAAGCCCGCTTTTCAGCTCTTGCGCGGACAATTTTGTGCCTTCCAGATATTTCTCTAATAACTTGTCGTCACTCTCGGCGATCGACTCCACTAAATCCGGATCGTCCATCGAGCCTATAATCATCGCTTTTTTAGAAAGACGGCTTTTAATATCAGCCAAGGCCTTGGTTAAATCAACGCCTTCTTTGTCCGTTTTGTTTATAAAAATGACAGCCGGCAGATTAGTCTCCTCTAAAATCTCCCAGGCGTTTTCTGTGCCTACCTCAACTCCCGCTGACGCATCTACAACAATAACCGCGCCATCTACAGCGCGCACTCCGCAGATAACCTCACCAAAGAAATCTGCATAGCCCGGGGAATCGATAATCTGAAATCTTAAACCTTTATAGTCGCAATATAAGAGACTGGAGTTTATGGAGTTTTTTCTTTCAATTTCGTCATAGCTGTAATCACTTACGGTGCTCCCGTCGGCAATAGACCCTTTCCTGGTGGTCGCCTTACAATAATACAGCAGGCTCTCTGAAAGCGTTGTCTTGCCTGATTGCGCATGGCCTAAGAAGATAATATTTCTCTTATTCTTGACATCCATAGCTCATCCACTCCTTTATAATAATAGGGTACTGGTAAGATTTATTATTATAGAGAAACACAAAGAGAGCGTCAAGGTTGCGTCCTTGAATATTTGATAGATTATATAACGCCAAGTTAAAGGGGTCAAGGAAAAACAGGATATACAGTAACAAAAAAGGACGCCCTTTTATAGAGCGCCCTTAATTTAATAGCAATAGCCGGATTAATCGGCCTATTCCAAGTAGGTATAGATTTTGCCCTTATAGTTACGTAATACGTATTTCCCCTTAGCCTGAGAAAGAACGTAGTTCGGGCCTACGGGAATCTTGCCTCCTCCGCCAGGGCCGTCTATTACATAAGTCGGCACGGCATAACCAGAAGTATGACCCCGGAGTTTTTCAATTATATTTATCCCGGCTGCTACAGGGGTTCGGAAATGCTGAGTGCCTCTTACGGGATCGCATTGATAGATATAGTATGGCCTGACCCTTATCTGTAAAAGCTCATGAACCAGGCGTTTCATAATATACGGCCTGTCGTTTATACCTTTTAAGAGCACGCTCTGGCTGCCCAAGGGCACCCCTGCCTCAGAAAGCATATCACAGGCAATCTTACAACGCCTGGTAATCTCTTTAGGGTGGTTAAAATGTATGCTCATCCAAAGCGGAGGGTATTTTTTAAACATGTTCGCCAGTTTCTCGGTAATACGCTGCGGCAGGGTTACCGGGACGCGCGTACCCAATCTCAAAAACTCTACATGAGAGATAGAGCGTATCTTGCCTATCAAGTTCTCTATCTCTTCGTCTTCCATGATCAGGGGATCGCCTCCGGAAATAAGCACATCTCTTATTTTACGGTTCTCTTTTATATACTCTATCGCCGCATCAAACCTGGACAACGAACCGCTGTCGTTCTCTTCGTGTTCTCCTACCAGGCGCCGCCTGGTACAATGCCTGCAATACATCGCGCAATGTTCCGTAGCCAACAACAACACTCTATCCGGATAACGATGCACAAGATGCGGCGCAGGAGAATCCCTGTCTTCGGCGCAGGGATCAGTCATCTCGTGAGGAGAGATAGCCGACTCTGCGCTTACCGGGACAGCCTGTCTGCGTATAGGACAATTAGGATCCTCCGGGTCAATTAACGCCGCCCAATAAGGGGTTATAGCCATGGATAATCTTCCCCTTGCCTTATCTATACCTTTTTCTTCTTCGGGGGTCAGCTTGATAATCTGGGAAAGTTCTTCTTTGTTGCGAATTCTATGCTTTAGTTGCCAATGCCAATCTTCCCAATCCAGAGGGTTTACGTCCTTGAATATTCCTATCTGCTGGTAATCGCGGGACTTTTTAGAAGGGCGTATAACTACCGTTGCTTCCTGTTGTAGTTTCTGATTTTCCAATGCTATGCTATTGTTCAATTCTGGCCTTTCCTTTCTGAGGCGCTCATTACTATGGCCTCAATAAGATCGTCATAGCGCATCCCTGCGGCATATGCCATAATCGGAAAATTAGATTCCTTGGGGTCAAGCCCGGGGAGAGGATTTATCTCCAGCACATAAGGTATATTGTTTGCGTCAAGACGGATATCTATGCGCGAAATATCAAGGCAGCCTACTGCGCGATGCGTCTTTAAGGCAACCTCTTTTACTCTCTCCTCCGTCTCTTTATCTAACCGCGCCGGACAATGAAATCTCGGCAAAAGGCCCAATTCAACATTACCCTGGTATTCCTTCATTCTCCAGGAATAGAAATACTCTCCGCTATTTTTACAACCGGAAAAATCTATCTCCAGGATAGGCAATACCGTAGTTTTGCCGTTCTCCAAAATACCGACAGTCAACTCCTTGCCTTCTATAAATTCTTCTACCAGGGCCTCTTGTTTATAGGTACTGATAGTGTCTTTAATCTTTTCAAAGAGATCTTTTTTTGTAGTAACGACGCTGGACTTATTTATCCCCTTGGCTGAACCTTCGCAGTTAGGCTTAACTATAAGCGGGAATTTCAACTTAGGATCCAGCTCCTCATTGCCCTTCACAAAAATCTGAAAATCAGGAGTAGGTATGCTGTCTGCCTTCAGGATCTTTTTGGTAAGCGCCTTATTCATGGCTAAGGCCAAAGAAAATGTGTCGGAGCCCGTATGCGGAATATTAAAATAATCCAGCAGGGCAGGCACCTCCGACTCCCTGAACTTACCGCTCTTTCCCTCGACAATATTAAATACCATATCTACGCGATTTTCTCTGAAATAAGAGACCAGCTTTGGGTACTCAACATCAAGCGGCTCTACGGTATGCCCGTTTCTATTAAGCGCCAAGATAATCGCATTTATCGTATCCTGAGAATCGTATTCTGAAAAATAATCAGCCGGTTTCGTTTCGTCTTTCTTCTTCAGATTATAAGTAAGCGCTATCTTCATTTAGTTCAAGTTATGCCTTATAAAAGCGCTGTTTAGTATCTTGCCGATCATTTGTTCGTAAGAGATGCCGATAGTTTTTGCCAGCAGCATAAACACATCCTCTGTAGAAAGGGAGGGTAGCGGATTTATCTCCAGCACATAAGGATTCCCGTCTTTATCAACCCTGAAATCCACCCTTCCAAAGTCCCTGCATTCTACGGCTTTATATGTCTTTAGGGCCAAATCGTTTATTTTCTTTTTTAAATCCTGCTGTATGCGTGCCGGGCAGATATATTCCAACCTATCAGAAGTAATGCGGGCAAAGGTATAGAATTTTTCATTAAGTTTAAGCCGGCCGTCTATTTTTATCTGAACGATCGGTAAAACCTCCGGGATGTCATTACCCACGATTGCCACGGTAAACTCCTGCCCCGAAATAAACTCTTCTACCAGGGCCGGCTGTTTATAAGTCTTTACAATGAAGTCCACCTGCTTTTTAAGTTCTTCCTTATTTTCTACGCGGGAGTCCTCACTCAAACCCTTCGATGACCCTTCGAACCTGGGTTTAACAATAAGCGGGAATTTACAATGATCTATATTCATCAATTCTTCGCATGATTTCACTTCGAAAAATCTCGGAGTAGGGATCCCTTCAGCAATAAATATCTTTTTGGCCATAACCTTATCTAAAGTCAGCGCTAAAGTAAGGGCATCCGCGCCTACGAAAGGAATGCCGGCCATCTCCAGGAGCATGGGAACCTGGGATTCCCTGTTCCTGCCTGAAAGCCCCTCAGAGATATTGAATACGATATCGACATCAAGTTGATTCATCTTCTCCAGAAGGCTGGAAACATTGCCTATCTTTTTCACCTTAAAACCGCAGGATTCGATTGCCCCGGCAATAACACCCACGGTAGAAGGATGATCAAACTCTGCGTTAGCATCAACAGGATCGCCTTCTTTGAATTCGTAATCTGTTTTTAAATCGTATGTTAATCCTACTCTTTTCATCTGGCTTAAAAAATAAGGGCTCCCTTGATTTTTAGAGCCCTTAGCAATCGAGACCTTTTTTCCAACTGTTTTGTCTAACCTCCTTAATGCTCAACCTATACACAACATGTTGTATCTATGTTACTTTTTTATCACAATATGTAAGAGATGTCAAGCATTTTTTGCTTTTTTTAATAAACTCAGGGGTACCATTTATCGACGAGAAAACGCAAAAATAGGCAAAAAAATAATTTATTTTTATCGCTATTTTCCTATTTCTTCCTTAGCCTGGACAAGTTTTTTTATGATTCTCCTTTTTATAACAGCTGATTTTAAATATTTAAGGCCGGACGGCATTTTCTTAATTAATGCGGATCTGAAAAAAATAATATAAATCCAGGCTACGAGGTCATAGAATAATATGAAGGGTAGATGAAAGAATAAATTTACAAGCGATGTATTCTTAATAATGGTCAGATAGCGATTTTTTATCAAATCCAGGTGTAAATCGTCATTTAGGTAGTGTCTGGCATAAGGCTTAGATAATCCGGCATTGGTTCTGACTGTAGCGCCCCTCGCATGATAAGCCAGGGCCCGGGGGATATAGTACCCTCTCCATCCCAGCTGCTGCGCCCTCCAGGCAATATCCAGATCTTCATAAAATATACGGTAGTCCTCATCAAAGTAATCTGCATTTATTCTGATATCTTCCAGCATCTTGCGGCGATAAAAGGCTACTGCCCCGTTTACCCCAAATACATATTCTTCTTTTTCAAACTTCCCTTTATCAATGCTGCCGTAAGCTCTCTCTCCAGCCGTAAACCAAACACTTAAAAACAGGCCGGTGCTATCCAATGTTTTCCTGTCGCTACGTATGATTTTTCCGCTCACCATCCCGGTTGCGGAGTCGATAAAAAATCCCCTCAATGCCTCCTCGATAAACCTGCTATCTAATACCACGTCATCATTTAAGCACAAAACAAACTCGCCCCTGGAATCCTTTATGCCTATGTTAAGCGCCTGGCAATAAAAGAGGTTTCTTTTGTTGGAATAGAGCCTCGCCCACCGAGGCAGCCCCTTAATCGTACCCTTAGACGAATTATCTATTATTATGGTTTCAGATTTTTGGTAGGTTTGCTTACTTATGGAATCCAGGAGCAGATCCAGGTAATCTCCAACGCCCGCAGTTACAACAATAATACGTACTAATCCGTTTGACATTTTATCCATTATTAAATAGAATTATAGCATAATGTTTGCCATTCTTCTAATTCTAATCTTTGTCCGGCCCCTCATCTCTTCCCTTGCCTTTCCTTATGCAAATTCTATTTATTCTGTCTCACTAAGCATCATATTGCTGGTATGGATTACGCTCAAGGGAATCAGGATGGAGCGCCTTCAGCCTATTAAGCATGCCCTTATGCTTTTTGTATTCTCGCTTGCTGTCTCGTTAACATTCTCACGCAATAAAATGTCCGGTATAATAGAATTATCCGGATATACTACCGCCCTATTGCTTATGTTTCTCGGGGCTTCTTTAAAAACAGAAGAGAAATTGAAAGTTATATCAACCATCGTAATAGCGGGATTGTCCGTAAGCTTTATTGCAATGTACCAATATTTCTTTGGCTTTCAGCACATCTTGGCCTACCTGTCTGAAAAAAACATATCAAACGCATTCGCTCTGGACTACATCACGAGAGGGCGATCTTTTCTCCCCTTTGTTACGCCTAACATACTGGCAGGCTACTTAATTATGATTATCCCCCTCGCCCTACTATACAAAAACAGGGCCTGGATCATACTGCCTTTATCTTTTGCCCTCTTGCTCACTAAGTCTTTGGGCGCGCTCTTTAGCCTGTTATTTATACTCTGCGCATATTTCTATCTGCGGGGTAAACTAAACAGAAAAAGGCTTTTTTTACTTCTAGGCATCTTGGCGATTGTTACCCTGGTATTTATGGCTAGGGCTTTTACGAAAAGAGAGCACCTTCAGCCTATTTTCTCCACAACGATGCGGCTGGGTTACTGGAAAGAAACTTTAGGGATAATCAAAGCTCACCCGCTTACCGGCCTGGGACCAGGGAACTTTAATCTTGCCTATTCACGCTATGCGCACAATTCCTATTTACAATTTTGGGCGGAAACCGGGATATCGGGCATAATCGCCCTCTGCTGGTTAATTTATGCGGTTTTAGCTTGTGGGGTCAAAAAAACGGGCGCTGGAAACAAAGAAGCTTATCTTATCACAGTACTGCTTTTGGCAAATTCTACGTTTATCATACATAACCTTATCGATTTCAGTTTTTTCCTCCCTGAAGTTGCTTCAATCTGGTGGATACTCCTAGGTTGCATCATCGCCCCAGAAACAAAATAAATGTTTCCTGCATCTCATAATTTACAAATACTTATGCCCGCTTTCAGCTTTCTAACTAATCCTCTAAAATCACCCGCAGAGCCAAGCGTGCGCAATATGAGCCGAGGCCGTAGATAAAACCTTCGGTAAGCCGTATTAAGCAAAGAGAAGAGCTCATCCCTGGATAGCCATTCTTCCCATACCGGGAGAATAAAATCTTTACGAGGAGAAACAGCAAACTCTCTCCATAAATCTGTTTTAAACATGCCAGAGCGCATCCCCTTTTCATATAAAGCTGTCCCGGGATAGACAGCCAAAACATTAAACAGGGCAAAATCAGGATTCAGCTTAACGGCAAAATCAATAGTTCTCAGGATATCCTCTTTTTTCTTCTCGAAAGGGCATCCCAGCATAAAATAAGCGACAGTAGTTATCCCTATCTGGCGAGTCCACCTAAAAACTCTCTCTACCTCTTCTATCGTTATCCCTTTCCTTAGCTCCCTTAATCCTTCATCGCTACTTGACTCAACCCCAAAATTTATCCTTACGCACCCGCTTTCTTTAACCTTGGCGAGCATCTCGTAAGTTACGGTATCTACCCTGCCCCTAAAGCTCCAGTTTATCTTTAGCTTAGTCCTTGTTATTTCCTCGCATATATCCAGCACCCTCCCGGAAGATACATTAAAGGTATCGTCTACAAAATGTATCTCATCCGACCCTAGCTTCGCACATTCACGCATCTCCTCCACTATGTTTGCTGGAGAACGCGCCCTATGCGGGCCTTTAGGGGTACTGCAGAAAATGCATTGATAGGGACAACCCCTGCTGGTTAACATAGTGGTAATATTTATTTCTTTGCTGAGAATATAACGGTAGTTTTTTGGGTTTAATAAGTTCCTGGCTGGAAATGGCATACTATCCAGATCGCTCACTCTCTCTTCTATTCCTGTATCTATGATTCTACCGTTATCTTTGAATATTACGCCTCTTATTTCATAAGGCCTCTTTTTTTGCTCTATTGTTTTGGCTAAGGCGGAAAAAACAAGCTCTTCCGCATCGGGTATCACAGAATCCACAGAAGAAAAATTTATTGTTTCCAGGGGAAACGCCTTTATGTGCGGCCCGCCCAAACAAACATGTATATTCTGGTTTATCTCTTTGGCTAGGTTAGCCACCGCAATTACATCCAGCAGATTATTGGTATATGTAGTAATTCCCAATAGGTCAGGATTATATCTTTCGATCTGGGCACCTATGCCGCTATAATCCAATCTATCCGCCAAGGCATCTAGTATTTTTACCTCATGACCGCCATCTTTCATTAAATAAGAGGCGATATACATAAGTCCTAAGGGAGGAAGCAGCCCTATTTCGCGATTGACAAAAGCAGGGATCTCAGAACTAATCACATTCTTTGCCGGGGGATTTATGAGCAATATTCTCATCTTGAAGACTTGTTATGCGCTAAACCTGATAAAATCAGAACCGCCTCCTGCCAGAAGCAGAAACTTGCACCTTAAGCATCTCCCAGAAACTCCTTGGGTCTTTGGCCAAGTTTGTAATTTCCGCCCAGCAGGGCCGCATGCAGCCGGCGCAGCCTTTAGTAAGCATTTTTTGCTTGTCATTAAACTCTTTTGATTTCAAGTAGGTAATAATATCATAATCACTATACTGTCTTTCGGGATTGAAGCGGTGACATAACGAAAACCCTCCCTGGGGAGTCAGAGAAAAATAAAGCCTGCCGGCATCGCATTGCCAGTTTCTATCTGCATTTTTTAAGAATTGGCGTGAATTATTCAAGAAACGCGTAGAGTTAAAAATATTACTGTTATTCTTTTGCTTCATTCTTATTAATTCTTCGTAGATTTTATCTACTGTTTTATAGTCGCCGGTAGTAATTTTTAATTCCGCAGGATAACCGTCGATATTAACGCCGCAATGACCTGACTCTCGGCGTTCTAACGGAACAAAAGAAATATAGTAACCTAATTTAGCGACAAACCTGGCCAGGGAAGGAAGTTCTTCCAAATTTAAGCGGGAAACAGTGGTATTTACCAATAAAAGGCTGCCCCGCTTAGGAAAAAGCCTGGACAGCAAAGTCATTCTATCCACTATTTTCTCCCAGATGCCTTCCTGCTGACAAATATAAGACTGCCTTTGCGGCAATGCGGTATCTAAGGATACGGATATATCCCTGAGGCCAGACCGGATCATATCCTGGATGCCTCTCTCCTCCATCAATAGCCCGTTAGTCAGCAATCTTACGCGTAACCCTTTTTGAATAAATACCGCAATTATCTCGTTTAGATCTCCTCTTAATAACGGCTCCCCCCCTCCCAGGCTGATAAAGAATACGCCCAGGGAATTAAGGGTATTGGCTAAATTATTGATTTGAGCCAAATTCAATTCCGCATCGACATGGCCTGTTTTCCAGATATTACACATACGACACTGCAGGTTGCAACGATGCGTAAGCCCGAAATGGGCATATATGGGGGTTTTTCTATTAATTAACGCCAAGATAAGTTTTATGTAATTTACCCGCATCATTGCCTCAAGGCTAAAATCTTATGATTATAAAGGCACATCCTCTTACCGTACAGCAGATACGTACCTATAAAGCAAAAGTTCATTTTTTTTAAAAGATTGTTTACGGAGTTATTCGCGTGGTCGGTCGTAACTTTCACCTTTTCTACTTTTCTTAATTTCATTTCCGACAAAACGCGCCCGATAAACTCAGCGGCAATCCCCTGCCGCCTTTTATCCGGCTCTATAGCTATAAATAAGAGCTCTGCCTTCACGGGATCGCCTATGCCCCGCACCAGATGCAATAAACTTTGCCATAATTCCTTTAGCAGGGCTTCCTTTCCGAATATCGAACTTAGGGTTATGAAAAGAATTGGGCGTATATTCTTAAAGATTAATTCTTTACAAAAAGCCGGACAATCTGAAGCAGCAAAAATGAAACCTACGATTTTATGATTGTCTTCGGCAACAAAACATATGCCGCGATCTGAACGGATCAGGCCTTGAAACAATAGGCCTAAGAATTGATCTCCCAGCCTGGCAAAAAAAGAGTTGTTGATATAGCTCCTGAATAAACGTATGACAGAGCTGATATCAGCTTCTTCCGGGGCTCTTATCGAATAACTCATTTTTATTTTCTACCCTTCTATCAAAGAATAAAAAGAACAACAGAGAAAGGGCCTTAAGGTATTTCCTTATGTCCTTTAGGCTGTGCAAGCTTTTAAGGTGCCTCCAGAAGACTACCGGCCTGAGATACCATGAACTGTAGAATTCCCGGTATATTTTTTTTAAATATTCCCGGGTTAACCCGTCAGGTATAAAAACCGGTTCAAAATATGAAAGCCTCGAGCTGCTCTCTACAACCAAACTACCGTATTTTTTATACACGCCATATTGGTAAGTATTCTTCAGCGGAGTATTGATTTGTACTGTTATATCTTTTAAAGGCAGGGACTTGGCAAAACGGATGGTTTCTTCGATGCTTTTCTTGGTATCAATCAAATGCCCAATCATAAAAAATCCCTTAGGTTGCAAACCTGCCTCTGCAGCCCACCCAGTTGCATCCTGAACCTGCTTCCTGGTAATGCCTTTTTTTATAAACCCTAAGACCTCTTCATCGCCGCTTTCAATCCCCAGCCTGATCCTCCAACATCCCGCTTTTTTCATCTTGTCAAGAAGCTCCCTGGTTACAACATCTGCCCTAGCTGTGCATGTCCAGCTCACCCCGAGTTGCCGTTTATTCATCTCCAGGATAATTGACTCCACCCTTTCTTTATTAACCGTAAAACAGGAGTCAAGAAAGGCGATATCCTTTGCGCCAAAATTATCAATCAGGTATTCCATCTCAGAAACTATATATTCAGGGCTGAAAGACCTGTATTTCTTGCCAAAGACATTTTTATCGCAAAAGATGCAGTCAAAAGGGCAGCCCCTGCTGGAAATCATGCTTATCTTCGGCCTGGCCCTCTCGTCGTTTGGCTGTGGCTGATATAATTCCATGGGGATAAGGTGTCTTGAGGGAAAGGGCAATGTATGTAAGTGTTCTATATAATCTCTCGGCTTCGTAAGATATAACTCTGAATCTCTACGAAAAAC
>CAZKQC010000003.1:0-22737 GCA_964554825.1 uncultured Planctomycetales bacterium | reverse complement strand
GAATAGTAAAGATAAATCAAAACGGCAGGGTCTATCTCCTGGACCTTTATAAAGCCAGGAGCTATCTTAACCTAAAGCGCAATGGCCGCATAAGCATTACCGCCCTTGACGAGCGCCGTTTCAGGGGGTATTGCCTGAAAGGCCAGGCTAAGATTATACCGGCAGAAAAACTTCCGGAGTCCGTTATTAAGGCCTGGGAGGATAGGATTGCCGGCAGGATAGCGCAGCGGGTTCTGAAGAATCTGCGGGAAGAAAAAAGCCATTCTCATCATCCGGAGGCGCTCCTGCCTCATCCGAAATATTTGATAGCCATGGAAGTGGAGGAGGTAGTAGACCTTAGCCCGCATTACTTAAAAGAAGGAGAATAAAGATGGGCAATATTTTTGCAGGTAGCGAGGTGGTTGAGCTGGGTATCCAGATAGAGAAAAACGGAAAAGATTTTTATGAGACATTGGCAGCACAGTCGAAAGATGCAAAAGCCAGGGATAGCTTTGGTTTTCTGGCTCGGGAAGAAGAAAAACATATTGCGGTCTTTAAGGGGATCTTGAATAAAACAGAAGAATACCAGCCCCCGCAGTCTTATCCGGGGGAATATCTGGCCTATATGAATGCCCTGGCGAGCGAGCATGTTTTTACCCAGAAGGATAAAGGCAGGAGCGTAGCCAAAGCCATAAAGACAGACAGGGAAGCCGTGAATATGGCGATAGGGTTCGAAAAAGATTCCATTATCTTTTACGAAGGGATGAAGAACACGGTCCCTGGCCACGAACAAAAGATAATCGATGAGTTGATTCTGCAGGAGCAGGCACATGTAAGTAAGCTGGTTGTATTAAAAATGAGCCTATAAAGAAAGGGAGGAAGAGATGGGAAAGAAGGTTACTGTTTACAGCACAGCTACCTGTCCATACTGTATAAGGGCCAAACAGTTCCTGAGTGAAAATAATATCCCTTTTGAAAATTTCGATGTTTCAACTAATCAGGAAAAAGCAGAAGAGATGATCCAGAAGTCTGGGCAGATGGGCGTGCCGGTACTGGATATAGGCGGTGAGATTATCGTGGGTTTTGATAAAAATAGGATAAAAGAGGCGCTGGGGTTATAAAGATATGCTTGACCTGATCATTATAGGGGCTGGGCCTGCAGGTATTACTGCTGCGGTTTATGCCGCGCGCAAAAGAATGAACCTCTTGGTTATCAGCAAAGATGTCGGCGGACAGGCTGCCTCAAGCGGCGACATAGAAAATTATACAGGTTACCAGTTTATCACCGGTCCGGAGCTAGCCCAAAAGTTTCAGGAGCATATACGCAAATATGCGGTTAGCCTGAAAGAGCAGGAGGCGGTAACAGAAGTCGCAAAGACGGGCGATACGGTATCGGTGAAAACAGACAAAGGCGTTTATGAGGCAAGGTCGGTTATCATCGCCTCGGGCAAAAGAAGCAGAGAGCTGGGTGTGCCCGGAGAAAAAGAGTTTAAGAGCAGGGGGATTACCTATTGCGCTACCTGTGACGGACCGCTATTTTCCGGTAAGCCCGTAGCAGTTATCGGAGGAGGCAATTCCGCCCTGGATGCCGCCCTGCAGCTTGTAAATATCGCAAGCAGGGTGTATCTGGTGAATATTACTGCGAGTTTGCCCGGAGATGAGATTATGCGCCAGAAGGCAGAGGCTCATAAGCTCCTTCAGGTCTTAAATAATACTCAGGTGGTTGCCATAACAGGAGACAAGTTTGTTAAGGGGATCAGGATAAAAAAAGACAGTCAAGAAGAGCTTTTGGCTGTAGAGGGGGTATTTGTCGAAATAGGGCTCCTGCCTAATTCTGAGTTTGTTCAAGGAATAGGAAAAAATAATTTCGGGGAGATTAAGGTAAATTGCCGTAACGAAACCAATATAGCCGGGATATTTGCCGCCGGAGATGTTACGGACGTGCCTGAGAAACAGATTATCATCGCCGCAGGAGAGGGCTCCAAGGCTGCGCTCTCCGGTTTCCGGTATCTGGCGCAGCATAAATTCTAGATGGATAACTTAAATATTTTTCAGCAGAAAAGAAGGATTAAACAGTTTCTGGCATCAGCTATCTTTATTACCATCCTTATCTTGGGCTGGCAGTATCCGCTTCTGGGTTATTTCATACCTTTCTGTATGTTTGCGGGCTTATTTATAGGACTCTCGCGCGGACGTAAGTGGTGCGATTGGTATTGCCCCAGGGGGAGTTTTTATGATGCGGTTATGCGGCCATTGAGCGCTAAAAAGAATATCCCGGCCTTGTTTAAAAACATTTATTTCAGAATAGGGGTGCTTGTCTTTCTGCTGCTTGTTATGACCTTGAACCTTGTTTTGCGTTGGCCAAATCCGTATAATATAGGAAAGTTCTTTGTTGTTTTATTGACTATTACCACTATTTTAGGAATTATTCTGGCGATAATCTTTCATCAGCGTAGCTGGTGTTCTTTCTGCCCCATAGGCACGGTAATAAACCTTCTGAGCAGGGGCAGGGAAGAGCTAAGGATTAATTCCCAACTCTGCGTAGAATGTAAGTTTTGTTTTCAATCCTGCCCCATGCAAATAAAACCCTATCTATTTAAGAAAGAGGGGATAGAAATAGTTAAAGACGCTGATTGCCTGCGCTGCGGCTCCTGCGTGGCTGTTTGTCCGAAGAATGCGCTGACCTTAGAAAATAATAAAAAATTTACTTGACAAATTTTATTTCTTAGATATACTCTACTATTATGATAGAGATTATAGAGAAGAACCCATGCGTATAACCTATAAAGGAGATTACGCCTTAAAGACCATACTGGACCTGGCTCTGCATTACGGGAATAGCCCGACAACTATTCATGATCTAGCCAGGCGCGCCGACATTCCTACTAAATTCCTGGAGCAGATACTTCTGGATTTAAAAAGAGGAGGGTTTGTAGAGAGCAGGCGCGGCAAGATAGGCGGTTATCTCTTAGCCAGGTCTCCCTCCCGGATAAAGCTGGGTGAGGTTATCAGGTTTGTGGATGGGCCGGTAGAGCCTATTGCCTGCACAGGGAGAAAATACTCAGGCTGTAATGATGTATACAGATGCGTTTTTAGGAGAATATGGAAGGATGTATTTTTGGTTACTTCTAAGATAATAGATAACATAACCTTTGAAGACTTGGTTAAGGGCGTAAAAGATAAAAGCCCGGTTTATACATACCAGATTTAATCTTGTGAGGATAAAATATGGCCCGTATCGCCGAAGATATTACTAAATTGATTGGCAACACTCCTTTGGTGAGGCTAAGCAGGATCAACAAGGGAAATTCTGCTATTCTTTTAGCAAAGCTGGAATCCTTTAATCCCGCCAGCTCCATCAAAGACAGGATCGGCTTGAGCATGATCCAAGAGGCTGAAAAAGAGGGTAAGATAAAGAAGGATACCATAATCCTTGAGCCTACCTCCGGAAATACCGGTATTGCCCTGGCTTTCGTCTCGGCAGTAAAAGGATACAAATTGGTTCTGACTATGCCTGAGACAATGAGCGTAGAGCGCAGGCAGCTGCTCTTGGCCTTGGGTGCCCAGATTATTCTAACCCCAGGGCCGGAGGGTATGTCAGGCGCTGTGAGAAAAGCAGAGGAGCTGGCTAAGTCAGATAAGCGTTATTTTATCCCTCAGCAGTTTAAAAATCCCGCTAATCCGGATATCCATCGCAGAACAACAGCCTTGGAAATCTGGAGGGATACTGACGGTGAGGTGGATATTTTAGTGGCAGGGGTAGGTACGGGCGGCACGATTACCGGAATAGCTGAAGCGCTCAAGAAAAAGAAGCCGCATTTCCGGGCTATTGCGGTTGAACCGGCTGACTCTGCGGTTTTATCAGGAGATAAGCCTGGCCCGCATAAGATTCAGGGGATAGGGGCAGGCTTCATCCCGCAGATTCTTAATACCAAGATTATAGATGAAATTATAAAAGTTTCCGATCAGGATGCATTTAAGACTTCTCGCAGGCTTGCCAGAGAAGAAGGTATATTGGCGGGGATATCTTCCGGCGCTGCGCTCTTTGCGGCCCTTGATGTTGCCAAACGTCCCCAGAATAAGGGTAAGACCATCGTGGCAATTTTACCTGATAGCGCAGAAAAGTATTTAAGCACAGATTTGTTTAAAGAAGAGGTTTAATAAAAAAGGAAGGCTAGATGGCGGAAAAAGAATGGCAGAATTATTCATTGACCCTAAAAGGTCTGCTGGGACTAGATTATAGCCCGGTGGCAGTTAGTTGCGTAAAAGGGGTTGTTCCTTTCCCTTCAGATAAGAAGTTACGTATCTGTAGGACGATTTTAGATGCCGGCAAAGGTCAAACCTTAGAAATAGATAAAATAAACAATGCCTGCTTTGGCGCAAGCTGGCACCTGGGTTTCCATAAGATCAAAGACCCTAAGATTGCCCAGATGGTAAGAAAGTTTGTAGTGGAGGGAGAAAAGCTTTTCTGTTCTTATGAGGCCCTGGATAAGCTTATGGCCGGGATGGAGGAACCGCCGGATAATTCCGGTAATTATTTTATCTTAGCGCCGTTAGAAAAAGCCCAGTTCCGGCCGCAGCTGGTAATTTTTATAGCTGATGCCCAGGCGAGCTGCCGCCTCCTGACCCTTGTGACTTTTATCGACGGGATAATGCCTAAAATAAAGATAGGCGGGCCTACCTGCAGGTTGAGCGTAGTCTATCCTCTGGTTACGGGAGAGGTTAATCTGTCGTTCTATGATTACACCGCAAGAAAAATATGCAATGTAGACAAGGATAAGCTGCTGATAAGTATACCTTATGAAAAGATTGATAAAATAGTGGATAACATTGATAAGTGTTCTGCAGGAACGGCAAAGATAGAGTTCCCGGCAGAGTTTCGGCAATTCTTGCAACAGAGGTTATCTGCCAGGCCTGCTTAATAACGGAAAGATGCCCAAGGGCTATTTAAAAATTTCAGGGCTGGTTTGCTTGTGGGTGTTTTTTCTGGGCACCTCATGTTACGGCTGGACCCCGGTTGAAACAGAGAGTTTTGCCTTTTCTCTGAATAGCTATTTGAGGCAAGATGTAGTTACTTTTAAGAACATAGTGGATTTGGACAGCCGTAACAGCGATGATACTACCACCTATTTCGGCCTGGATTATAGCCTGGGATTAAAGACAGAGTTTAAGGATAGCGATACATCGTTCTTTGTAAAATTGGAGAGAAACGGGCCTTATGATTATAACGCGCCTTTGTTCGTACATAATACCTTGATGACTTCAGGCGGGGTAATAGAGAAATACCGAAACGATGAGTTGCTTCCTGAGCTGGAAGAATTCTGGGTAGAGCGTTCATTGATCAGGCCCTGGCGTTTTAAAGCCGGCCTCTATACTTATGAGACAGGATACGGCTTCGCTTTAAACGGCGGCTATGAGAATTACGGTTTTACCTTACTTAGAGAAAGCAGTCCTTGCGACCTCAGGATATATTATTGCCGCCCGGATGTAAGTCATAAAAACCACCTTGGGCCGCGTATACGCCAGGATGAAGAACAGGGGATTAGTTATAACCATGGCGCGGCTAACTTCTTCGCTGCTGATGCGAAATTAAAGAGCGGAGATAATTTCCTCTGGCCTTATGCGGGGGTTTTATCCGACTATACAAGTCCTGATAAGAGGGATAACTCTTTTAGCGCTCCCATAAAACGGGATATCTTAGGGACAGCAGGCCTTGCCTGCAGCTTAAAAGGAGGTAACCTTACCTGGTCTTTAGAATTGGCGCATAATTTCGGCCGGGCCCAAAGTGCAGACCCGGAATATAAAGATATAGCGCATACCGGATACCTCGGTTATACAGGCCTGGATTACGAGGCGGGGAAGTTTACGCATTATCTGAAGTTTTTATTAGCCTCCGGCAATAAATTAAAGCCCCAGATGGCTCTGGATGCCGAAGATAAGCTTACCAGCGGTAAGAACAGGGCTTTTAGTTATTATTCCCCTTTAAACATGAACCTTTTTGATTCTATCTCAAGCAGCAACGCGGATATGCTTCCTATTGTGGCTATGGGAGGAGGCTGGGGTCTTAATTACGGGATACCCCGGCCCGGCAGCTTTGGCGCAGCAGACTTTGATAATCTGATTATGCCATGTCTTGGGACTGATTTGGCTCTTTCCAAAAAAACCGTTATCGGTTTTTATGCTTATTATCTAAGGTCTTTTGCCAGGGGTGTTGGTACGCTGAATGGAGAGGGTAAATATTTATCAGCTGACCTGGGATATGAAGCCGATTTATTTATCGACTATAAACTGAGCAGTTTCGCTACCCTGGGCTTTTTAGGAGGTTATTTTTCCCCGGGCAGATACTATAAAGAAGAAAGGGATGATACTGCGGGGAGTTTATGCTCTCCATACTTACGCGGCGATACCCAGGTAAACTCGGCGTATCAGCTGGAGTTGAGTCTGACCCTGGAGTTTTAGAAAGCCGCCTGTTATAATTGGATAATAATCAGTTTAACGCAAAAAAGAGGAGGAATCATGAAAGAGCAGATAGAGAAGGCTCTGGAAAAAATCCGTCCCATGCTTGCTGCGGACGGCGGGAATGTGGATTTAGTGGAAGTTACTGCTGATGGCGTGGTGAAATTAAAACTTACCGGCAGCTGTGGATGCTGTCCTATGAGCCAGATGACTCTGAAGATGGGGATTGAGAGGATATTAAAACAGGAAGTATCCCAGATAAAAGAGGTTATTGCTATCTAAAGCTCTGATTTTGAAAAAATTTAAAGGAGATTTTGTTTAAATGAAGACCATAAAAGAGATAAACGAAAAGATTAAAAAAGGCGCGGCCGTAATCGTCACTGCCGAAGAGATCATTGACCTGGTAGATAAGAAAGGCCTAAAAAAGGCAGCCCAGGAAGTAGACGTGGTTACTACCGGCACCTTCGGACCGATGTGTTCAAGCGGCGCCTATTTTAATATCGGCCACTCCAAGCCCAGGATAAAATTAGGCGGAGGCAGCTGCAGCCTTAATGATGTGCCTGCCTATTGCGGTTTTGCCGCAGTGGATATATATCTGGGTGCGACCGCCGTACCTGACGATGACCCGCGTAACAAAGTCTATCCTGGTGAATTTAAATACGGCGGAGGCCATGTCATCCAGGAGCTGGTTGATGGCCGCGATATCCGTTTAGAGGCTGTTGCTTACGGGACAGACTGCTATCCGCGTAAGAAACTCCAGACCTTGGTTAATCTTAAGGATCTAAACGAGGCAGTGCTTTTTAATATCAGGAACTGCTATCAAAATTATAATGTAGCGGTTAACTTATCGGATAAGATGATCTATACCTATATGGGCGCAATAAAGCCTAATTTAGGGAATGCTAACTATTGTTCTGCGGGCCAGCTCTCCCCGCTCTTAAAGGACCCGTATTATAAGACCATTGGTATCGGTACCAGGATCTTCTTGGGCGGAGGCATAGGATACGTGGCCTGGCAGGGCACACAGCATAACCCCACAGTAAAAAGAAAGCCTAACGGGATACCTCAGGCTGGCGCCGGGACCTTAGCTGTTATCGGAGATTTAAAACAGATGAACTCGCAGTGGCTGGTAGGGACCAGCATGCTCGGCTATGGGGTCAGCTTGAATGTGGGGATAGGAGTACCTATACCCATATTAGACGAGGAGGTCTGCAGGTTCGCTGCAGCTAAAGACGAGGAGATCTATGCCCAGATTGTGGATTATAGCTCATCTTACCCTCAAATGGTCCCCGGTAGCGTAGCTGAGGTAAATTACGCCCAGCTTAAAACAGGAAAGATCGAAGTCAGCGGTAAGGAGGTGCCTACCGGCGCCCTCTCCAGCTATTCCAAGGCCAAGGAGATTGCTGAGGAATTGAAGTCCTGGATTAAGAAAGGGGATTTTCTCCTGACTGAAGCCGTGGCGCCTTTACCAGGAGCAGAGTCGGGCTACGCTTTTAAACCTTTAAAAGAAAGGCCGCTCTCAATATAAATACAGATGGGAGGGAGATAGAGAAAGATGATTTCTAAAAGAATAGTTTTACATTTTCCGCATCGGCTGGTGGATCAGCCTATAATTTATAAGCTGGTAAAAGAATACAACCTGCAATTTAACATCCTCAAGGCCTACGTCACTCCTCAGGAGGAGGGGTTGATGGTACTGGAGTTGACCGGAGAAGACGCGGATTTTAATAAAGGGATGGCGTATCTTTTATCCTGCGGGGTCAGGATTCAGCCTCTGAGCCAGGATGTGGTGCGTAACGAAGTCAAGTGCACTGATTGCGGGGTGTGCGTTCCTATCTGTCCTACCAATGCCTTGGTGGTCGACTCCTTAACGCGCAAGGTGCATTTTTACGATAATAAATGCATTGCCTGCGAGCTTTGCGTGAAGATCTGTCCTACCAGGGCGATGGAAGTGCATTTCTAGATGGGTGATTTAAAGAAACTAAAACGCATATTAAAAGGAATGGGTTCGGTGCTGGTTGCTTACTCCGGAGGTTTAGACAGCACCCTCTTGTTGAAGGTGGCCCGGGATTCCTTAGGGAGCAAAGTCCTGGCAGTGACTGCCAATTCTCTGACTTACCCCAGAGAAGAGCTGGTATTTGCTAAACAAATAGCCCGCGGCCTCGGGGTAAGGCATAAGATAATCAAGACGCAGGAATTAAAAGACCCGAGATTCCTGAGTAATCCAGTAAAACGCTGTTACTTCTGTAAGAGTGAGCTTTTTAGGAGGCTTAAACAGATAGCTTTAAAGAATAAGATAAATTTTGTGGTGGATGCCAGTAATTTATCCGATAAGCTGGATTTTCGCCCCGGGGATAAGGCAAAAAAAGATTTCCAGGTACGTTCTCCTCTGGTGGAGGCAGGTTTTAATAAAAAGGATATTCGAAGCTCCAGCAAGTCGCTTAACCTGGTTACCTGGGATAAGCCTTCGCTTGCCTGTCTTGCCTCCAGGATTCCTTATGGCGAAAGGATATCGCCTGCGTTACTGGCGCGCATACATAAAGGAGAATGTTTCTTAAGGAGCCTTGGTTTTAAACAGCTAAGGTTAAGGCATCATAACCATTTATGCCGCATAGAAGTCCCTGCCCGGGATATACCGGTTTTGATTCGCAAACGCAATTTGATAGTGGCGGGGTTAAAAAAACTGGGTTATAATTATATTACCCTTGATTTTGAGGGGTTTCGCAGCGGCAGCATGAATGAGGTGATCAAGAAATGAAAAGAGTATATTTAGATTATGCAGCGACTACGCCTACCGATCCGGACGTCCTTAAGGCGATGGAGCCTTATTTCTTTGAACAGTTCGGCAATCCCTCCAGTATCCATTCTTTTGGCCAAGAGGCAAAAAAAGCCATGGAAGATGCCCGGCAGAGACTGGCCTTATTCTTAGGCGCAAAACCGGAAGAGATTGTTTTTACTTCCGGAGGCACGGAATCCAATAATTTTGCGCTCCTGGGAGTTGCCTATGCCTTAAAAGAAAAAGGCGACCATATTGTCACTACACAGATAGAGCATCACGCCATAAGCGAGCCGCTTAAGTTTCTGAAAAAAAGCGGTTTTAAGGTAACTCCAGTCAAGGTGGATAAATACGGCCTGGTTGACCCCGAGGAGATTAAAAAGGCGATTACCAAAAAGACCATCCTTATCTCTGTGATGCATGCTAATAATGAAATCGGTACGATCCAGCCCATTGCCCAGATTGGCCGGATAGCCAGGGGCGCAGGTGTTTATTTTCATAGCGATGCAGTGCAGACCGTAGGGCATATCCCGGTTGATGTCGGAGAGCTCAATGTAGACCTGCTTTCTTTATCGGCCCACAAATTCTACGGGTCAAAGGGGGTGGGTGCCTTATATATAAGGAAAGGCACGCGCGTAGAGAGTTTTCTGCGCGGAGGAGACCAAGAGAACGGAAGGCGCGCCTCTACGCAGAATACCGCTGGTATCGTAGGGATGGGGGAGGCGGTTGTGCTCTGCCAGGAAAGGATGGAAGAGGAGGCTGCCTCACAGACCAGGCTGCGTGACAAGCTGATCAAAGAAATTCAGGATAAGATCAGCGAGGTTTATCTTAACGGCCATCCCACTGAGCGCTTACCCAATAACGTTAATTTCTCCATAAAGTATATTGAAGGCGAATCCATGCTGCTTAACCTGGATATGCTGGGCATTGCTGCCTCTACTGGCTCTGCCTGTACCTCCAGTTCCCTTGAACCCTCACATGTATTATTAGCTATTGGCCTGCCTCACGAGATCGCCCACGGATCGCTGCGTATAACCCTGGGCAGATGGACCAAGGAAGAAGAGGTAGATTATCTCCTGGAGCACCTGCCGCCGGTTGTAGAGAAGCTGCGCGCTATGTCTCCGCTTTACGATAACCGCAAAATTTAATTATGCAAGACAAGATATTGGAAATCCTGAAAAAAAGGCAGGGCCATATCTGCGGCGAAGAGATCAGTAACCACCTGAAAATAAGCCGGCAGACATTATGGAAACATATCCAGGATTTACGGGATGTTGGATATGATATTGTGGCAGTCCCGCACCTGGGGTACCTCTTGGTTTCTTCTCCGGACAGGCTTTTCCCTTTTGAAGTAGCCCGCCGCCTTGGCACCAAGTTTATCGGCAAGAAAATCATTTATCTTGATACGGTTTCCTCTACCATGGATATAGCCGTGCAACTGGGGATGCAGGGCTTAGGCGAAGGGACCATTGTCTTGGCAGAAGCCCAGAGCCGCGGCAGGGGCAGGTTCAATAGGGTTTGGTCCTCCCCTAAATATAAAGGCATATACCTCTCGCTAATATTAAGGCCAAAGATAGCGCCTAATTCTACTCCGATACTTACGCTTTTGTCTGCGGTAAGCATCTGCGAGGCAATAAAAGAAATAACCGGCTTAGAAGCGAAGATAAAATGGCCTAACGATATATTTATACACAATAAAAAATTGGGGGGTATATTAACCGAGCTTAATGCCGAGATGGACGTCACACATTTTGTGGTTATCGGCGTGGGCTTAAACGTCAATAACGATAAAAAGGCTTTGCTGGCAGGCGCTACCTCTCTTAAGGATCAGAAAAAAGAGGAGACTAGCCGCATAGAGCTGCTTCAGGAGATGCTGCGCAGCATAGAGAAGAATTATCTCACCCTGCAGGAGGAATCTGCCGATATTATCCTTGATAAATGGCGCAGTTGTAATATTACGCTGGGGGAGAGGGTGCGGGTAGTTTCTTCGAAGGGTACCCGGGAAGGCCAGGCCTTGGATATAGACACGGATGGCGGCCTTTTAATAAGGAATGATTCGGGCCTGACCGAGAAGATGATGTCCGGCGATATAGTACACTGCCGCCAACACCGATGCTTAAAATAGGAAAACTAAAACTGCACTCTCCTTTTATCCTCTCTCCTATGGCCGGGGTCAGCGACCTGGCCTTTCGGCTGCTTAACCGTAAGTTCGGCTGCGAGCTTGCCTTTATAGAGATGATTAATGCGCGTTCCCTGGGCTATCGAAGCCTTAAAACCAAAGCCATGATGGCTACTACGAGTAAGGATAAGCCTCTGGGGATGCAGCTATTAGGGTGCGAAGAAAAGTTTATCCTGCGCTCGCTGGATATCTTGAGGCAATATGAATTTGATATTCTGGATTTTAACGCTGCCTGTCCGATGAAGAAGGTTATAAGGCGCGGAGAGGGCTCAAGCCTTATGCGCGATCCTAAGAAATTAAACCGGTTGCTGAAGCTCGTAGTAAAGAATTCCGGGGTGCCGGTTACCGTTAAGATACGCTCGGGCTGGGATGAAAGATCTGTTAATGCCAGAGAGGTTGCGCTATATGCCCAGGATGCCGGGGTAGCGGCCCTGTTCATCCACGGCCGGACTAAGGCGCAGATTTACCACGGCAGGGTAGATTACGAAATAATCAGGGAAGTAAAAGAGGCCCTGGATATACCGGTGATTGCCAGCGGCGATATATTTTCAGTAGAGTTAGTTAAAGAAATGCTTGAGCGCACTGGTTGCGATGGGGTGGCTGTAGCCAGGGGAAGCCTGGGAAACCCCTGGATATTTAAAGAATTGAGCGCATTTTTCAAGAACCAGCAGGTCCCCGAACAGCCTACGAGAGAAGAAATAATAGACACCATGCTCCAGCACCTGGAATTATCTGTAAAGGTACACGGCGAAAGGAACGC
This sequence comes from uncultured Planctomycetales bacterium, assembly GCA_964554825.1. Classification (GTDB taxonomy): domain Bacteria; phylum Omnitrophota; class Gorgyraeia; order Gygaellales; family Profunditerraquicolaceae; genus VGKF01. Next base: position 10,587 of record CAZKQC010000003.1, on the reverse strand, counting down.
AGCGGTGCTATTCCGTAAATTCTTTAGTTACTACACAAAAGGATTTCGCAAGGTCAGGCCGTTGCGCGAGAGGATATGCCGCCTAAAATTAAAAAGAGAGATGATCGAGGTAATTGAGAATTTGCGCTACCTCTGATTTGCAAATATAATAAGCTTATGCCTATTTCATTACGCAGCAAGATTAGCCAGGGGATAAAGACGCTTATTTGGCTTGTAGTGCTGATTTTTATACTGCAGGGGCTTATCTGGTTAAAATTGAAGTTTACCAGCATTCAGGTAAAAGAAGTTGTTGGGGTTGCGCAGGAAAGCCCGGCCGAAGAAAAATTTTGCGGTTTTCCCGGAGAGGAGATCATTTATGATGTTAAGCTGGGAGGTATTACCTTAGGTAAGGCGGATTTCCGGCATATCTCAAGGATCAGGCTTGGCGCAAAGGTAGCGAACCTTATGACATTCCAGACAAGCCTTGCGCGTTTCAATGACCTGGAAAAAATCTACAGCGATGCAAGGACTTTCCTGCCGCTTTTGATAGAGCGCGATGTATTCATCTGGCCTAACCAGGAGAAGATTACCGAAAGCTACGACCAGGATAAATTTACCCTCAACATAACTAAGCTTAAAGGCAAAAATAAAGAGGAGCTTTTGATTAACAAGACAGGCGCCATACAAAACGCCATACTTCTTCCCTTTGCCTTACGGCTTATCCCTGAGATTGATATAGGCTGGAGTTCCGTTATAAGACTGCCCACGCAGGAGTTTGTGATTACGCTTGTCTCAATAGAAGATGTAATGGTCCCGGCAGGAGTTTTTAAATCTTACCATTTCCGGAGTACCCCTCGAAAATTTGAAATCTGGGTGAGCACCGATGAGCGCAGGATACCGGTTAAGATACGCGGGACAGGTTTCCTGGGCTATACAATGGTGATGAAGGAATACAGGCGCTAAACATGTTAAAGGCAGGCGACGGTAAGAGGGTCGTGGTAGGGATGAGCGGAGGGGTCGACTCTTCCGTGGCCGCAGCGATACTGGTAAAAGAAGGATTCCAGGTTATCGGCATTACTATGTGTTTTAACCTGGCTGAATCTTCCGGCAGAAGGCCCAGCTGCTGCGGCAGGGAGGGGATAGAAGATGCCAGGCGGGTAGCCCATAAACTAGGTATCAGGCATTATGTTTTGAATATGCAAAAGCCCCTCTCTGATAAGGTGATTAAAGACTTCTGTCAGGAGTATTTGAGAGGGAGAACGCCTAATCCCTGCGTAAGATGCAACCAGTATTTGAAGTTTGGTCTCTTATTAGAAAAAGCCCTTTCTTTGGGCGCCGGTTATCTTGCCACCGGGCATTACGCTCGCGTTGTGAAGACGAGAAAGGGTTATTGTTTAGCCAAGGCGAAGGATTTAAGCAAGGACCAGTCTTATTTCTTATACCGGCTGAACCAGAAACAATTGAAGCATGTTATGTTTCCCCTCTGCGGATACACAAAAGAAGAAGTAAGAGCCTTAGCTAAAGAATTTAATCTGGCAGTAGCCAGCAAACCCGGGAGCCAGGAGATATGTTTTCTGCCCGACCAGAAGGATTACCGTTCTTTCCTGGAAAAGCATATCCGTAGTATTAAACGCGGCCCTGTTGTGGATAAACAGGGTAATGTTTTGGGAGAACACAGAGGGATACCTTTTTATACTGTTGGCCAGAGGCAGGGGCTGGGTATTGCCAGGGGTTATCCGGCGTATATAACCAGCATAGATCATAAAGGTAACAAGATAACCCTAGGGAGTAAGGATGAGGCCTGCGCGCGCGAGTTCCTGGTCAGAGATCCGCATTTTATAACTACTTGGCCGAAAAAGAAGGTTGCCTTACGCGTGCGGATAAGATATAATCACAAAGAAGTTCCGGCGCAGATTGCGAAGCACGGTGAGCGCTTTAAGATAAAGTTTTCCCGGCCTCAGTTTGCCATTACCCCCGGACAGTCTGCTGTATTTTACGACAGGGGTAATGTTTTGGGCGGAGGGATCATAGACAAGGTATTAAGATAAAATGCTTAAGAAGATATTCAGGGACAATTTAGAAAAGAAGATCAATGAATTGAAAAAGAAGCATAACGCCGTGATCCTGGCGCATAATTATCAACTGCCCGAGGTCCAGGATGTTGCGGATTACCGGGGGGACTCCCTGGAGCTTAGCCGCATTGCTGCCAAGACAGAGGCAGATGTGATAGTCTTCTGCGGGGTGCATTTTATGGCAGAGACCGCTTCCATCCTCTGCCCGGATAAGAAAGTGATTGTCCCGGATATAAATGCCGGCTGCCCCATGGCTAATATGCTTACTACCAAAGATCTAAAAAAACTTAAACTAGAGCACCCCAAGGCCGTGACTATAGGCTATGTCAATACCTCTGCCCAGGTCAAGGCCGAGCTTGATGTCTGCTGTACCTCGACTAACGCCATTGCAGTGGTCAATGCCTTTAAAGACGCTGAAGAGATCATTTTTGTCCCGGATAAATATCTAGCGGATTACGTAGTCAAAAAAACAGGAAGAAAACTCATCTCCTGGAATGGTTTCTGCCCCACCCATCTTAAGATATTGCCGCAAGATATACAAAGGGAGAAACATTTTCATCCCCACGCCAAGGTAATGGTGCATCCGGAGTGCCTGCCTGCGGTAGTGGCTATGGCAGATGCCGTGCTTTCCACCAGTCAGATGGGTAAATTTGCAAAAGAAACAGAGGCGGGAGAGATGATCGTGGGCACAGAGGTTGGCCTTATCTATCGCCTCAAAAAAGACAATCCCAGCAAGGAGTTCTATCCTGCTTCAGAGGCAGCAATATGCCCGAATATGAAGCGCACTACCCAGGAAAAGATACTCTGGGCATTAGAAGAACTAAAGGAAGAGGTGAAGGTTTCTTCTGAGATCCGCAGCCGCGCCAAGCAGGCAATAGACAAGATGCTTGAGATTATCTGATGAACTTTTTAGTTTTGTATGAGGATGATTGGCTCCTGGCAGTAGATAAACCGGCAGGACTCTTAACCATACCCACCCCAAAGAAGGAAGCCCGCACGCTCACCAGCATACTCAATGATGATCTGAAACAAAAAGGAATATCTTACCGCCTTCATCCATGTCATCGCCTGGATAGAGAGACCTCAGGGGTGATTCTTTATGCTAAAGGAAAATCCATCCAGCAGGAGATGATGGAGCTCTTCAGGCTAAGAAAGGTAAAGAAAACCTACCTTGCTTTTGTGCAGGGCGCGCTGCCCAAGGTCCAGGGCCAGATTAATGCCCCAATCGAAGGAGAAAACAGCCTTACCAGGTATATAGTTATTGAAAAAAGGAAGGATTTTAGTATTATAGAAGTAATGCCTGTGACCGGCAGGACAAATCAAGTGAGGATACACTTCAAGGGGATAGGCCATCCGCTGGTCGGCGAGACTAAATACGCATTCAGGCGCGATTTCAAACTTAGGGCCAAGAGGCTCTGCCTACATGCCAGGGAGATAGGTTTTGTGCACCCTTTTACCAATAAATACCTTCATTTGACAGCCGAGCTTCCGGCCGATCTAAAAGGTTTTCTGGAAAAACATGCTTAAGTTTATACTCTTAGGTGCAATCCAAGGATTAACCGAATTCTTGCCCCTAAGTAGCTCCGGGCATCTGGTTATCGCTGGGCGTCTTCTGGGTTTGGCCCAAAACGCTCTTGCGCTCTCGGTAATCTTGCACCTGGGAACAGCCTGTGCGCTTTTGGTTTTTTTCTTCAGGGATTTACTGGAGCTGCTGGGTAACCTTAAATTGCTGCTCTTCCTTCTGGTTGTTACCGCGATTACAGCTGTCATCGGCTTATTGGGCAAGTCTTTCTTTGAAAGCCTCTTTAGCTCGACTACTGCGGTAGCTGTTGCGCTTGTAGTAACCGGAGTCACGCTTATATTTACCAAAGGATTTATGCAAGGTAAAAGGGACAGTTTAAATATTAAGGACGCGTTTATTTTAGGCCTCACGCAGGCAGCAGCTATTATCCCGGGGATCTCTCGTTCCGGGATAACCATCTCTACCCTTTTATTCAGGGGGATAGAGAGACAAGAGAGCATGCGCATTTCTTTCCTGGCAGCAATACCCGTGATATTTGGCGCAGCGCTGCTGGAATCCAGGAAGATCGATTTTGCCCTGAAGACCCAGTGGCAGGGGATGTTTCTGGGATTTCTCTTTAGTTTTGTTTTCGGTATACTCGCGCTTAAAATTCTAAAATTAATCTTACAAAAGATGCGGCTGTATTATTTTGGTTATTACTGTATTTTTATAGCCGTAATTACATTAATATTTATCAGATGAGTATAGTGGTATTAGGCACAGTAGCCCTGGATACGGTCAAGACCCCCTTCGGTAAAAAACATAACCTGCTGGGAGGTTCGGCTGCGCATTTTGCCATGTCTGCCCGGCTTTTTACCCGGGTGCATCTGGTGGCGGTCATAGGAGAGGATTTTCCCGGAAAGTATGTAGATTTCCTGCGCAGAAAAGGGCTGTTTCTTGATTCGCTTGCTAAAGTTAAAGGAGAAAGCTTCAGGTGGGACGGTGAATATCAGGGTGACCTCAACTGCGCCATTACCCATGATACCAGGTTAGGCGTGCTTTCTGATTTCAGGCCTGTCCTTTCAGAGGGAGAGAGGAAGATAAAGAATGTTTTTCTGGCTAATATTGACCCGGACGTGCAAAGTTACTTTTTAGGCCGCATGAAATCTCCGCGGCTGGTAGGTTTAGATAGTATGAATTTCTGGATAAAACACAAGCGCGCTTCCCTGCTTCGGCTGTTGAAAAAGGTCAATATCTATGTGGCTAATGATCAGGAGGCCAGGGATCTCTCGGGAGAGAGTAATCTGGTAAAAGCAGCCGGCTATCTGCATGCCTTGGGCCCCGAGATGGTCTTGATAAAAAAGGGCGAGCACGGAGTATTGCTTTATAGCAGCAAGTTTATCTTTTCCTTTCCTGCCTGGCCTTCCAGGCGGGTAATTGACCCCACAGGCGCAGGCGATACTTTTGCCGGCGGGTTTATGGGGTATCTCGCCAGGCGCGGAAAGATTAACGAGGCAAGTCTTAAGAAGGCAATATCCTACGGTACGATAGCCGCATCTTTTAATATAGAGGGATTCGGCTTAAGCCGGATGAGCCGGCTTAGCCTGACTGAACTGAAGCTGCGTTTGAAGCAATTCAAAAGATGCATTTTATTCTAGGAGGCTGTTATGTTAGAAGAAAAAATCCTTAACGACTATAAAGAGGCAATGAAGAGCCAGGATAAAATAAAAAGCTCTACCTTGAGTTTCCTGCGCGCAGAACTGATGAATGTAGCCATTGCCAAGAAAAAGAAGGCGCTTGACGATAATGAGGTGGTTGCTGTTATCAAGAAACAGGTCAAGCAGCACCAGGATTCTATCGAGCAGTTTAATAAAGGTAACCGCCAGGACCTCTCGGCCAAGGAGGCCAAGGAACTGGAGATACTGAAAAGCTATCTGCCCCCTCAGCTTTCGGATGAAGAGATCAGGAAGATAATAGAAGAGGCGGTTATCTCTCTTGGGGCAGCGGGCCCCAAGGATATGGGTAAGGTCATGAAAGAGGTGAGCGCCAAGGTCGGCCAAAGCGCGGATAGCAAGGTGGTCAGCGACTTGGTAAAGGAACGCCTCTTAAAGGCTGTCTGATGGTTTTTCTTGACAATTAGCCCGCGGTATAGTACTCTAAAAAATAACAATCTTATTTTTTTAGGCTCTAAGTTTCCCGTCCAAACGTTTTCCTCAATATGCGCAGTATATATTATATTGAAGCTGCTAAGCTAGAGGATTTTCTTAATCAACTCCGCGAGAACGCAAACGTATTTGTCCCCAGGGCAAAAGAAGAATCTTCCGAAGAAACCGATTATTCCTACCAGAATTTAATCCCTAAGGCTACCTTCGTTTTTAATCCTTACCGTGCGATTGAACCGCTGAAGTCTTTTTTTACCTGGCCGCGGGATTCAGTCTGTGATTATTTTACGCAAGATAAAGAAATAATCCAGCCCCAGAAGGCGGTTATAGTAGGGGTTAAAAGCTGCGACCTCGCCGCACACAGGATACAGGACTTTGTATTCCTGGAGGGGGTGGAGGTAGATTCTTTGTACCGGCTCAGGCGCGAAAACACCGTTATTATCTCTTCTGACTGCACGGCGTTTAAGCAGGTTTGTTTCTGCCTGGCCCTGGATATCTTACCCCATCCCGAAGAAGGGTTCGACCTTAACCTCTCTCCTTTAAATGAAGGCTATCTGGTGGAAGTAGGTTCAACCAAAGGAGAGGGATTGCTGAAGGAATACGCGCAATATTTTATCCCTGCCAAGGATACCCAGATTGTTGCCCGCTCGTCAAAAAGGAAGAGCCTGATCGAACGGCTTAAAAAACACCTCCTGCCTCAGAATATACCGGCAAAAGAGGGCCTGCAGGCGCTGGTTAAGCAGGGTTATGGCTCCTCTACCTGGAGTGAGTTTATGCTTACCTGCGTTGAGTGCGGCGGTTGTAACCTTGTCTGTGATACCTGCCACTGTTTTCTGCTCTCCGAGAGAAAAGAAGGCAACCAGCACGAGAAGCTGAAGCTCTGGGATTCCTGCCTCTATGCTAATTACGCCCGGGTTGCGGGAGGCGCAAACCCCTTAAGGACGAGGTCGCAGAGACTAAGAAACAGGTTTACGAAAAAGTTTGATTTTTTCATGGATAATCTTGGGCTGCCTGCCTGCTGCGGCTGCGGCAGGTGTATCGAGGTCTGCCCGGGTAAGATAGATATCAGAGAAGTCCTGAAAGACCTGGATAAGAAATTGCACGCTAAATCATGAAAAATATCTACCGGCCTATAGAAGCGACCATAGAAGGCATAATCAGCGAGACCGTTAATATAAAGACTTTCGTGATCAGGCCGAAAGAGGCACTTTCTTTTAAGACCGGGCAGTTTATCGAGCTTGCGCTCCCCGGCATAGGCGAGGCGCCTTTTACCCCTTCTTCCGACCCGAATATTAGCGGAACAATAGAAGTGACTATAATGAAGGCAGGCAAGGTCACTTCCCTGTTGCACGAGGCTCCCAAGGGGACGGTAGTAGGTATACGCGGGCCTTATGGCAAGGGTTATCCGCTGGAGCAATTCGAAGCTAAGGATCTCTTGATCCTGGGCGGCGGGGTTGGCCTGGCGCCTTTACGCTCTCTCTTGTTCAGTCTTTTTGCCGGGATAGATAAATACAACAAGGTGCTCTTGCGCTACGGCGCGCGCAGCCCATCAGACATCGTATATAAAAGCTCAATACCGGAGTGGTCCAAGAAAAAGAAGGTAGATATCGTCACGACAGTCGATGTGGGAGACCCCGGCTGGAAGGGAAACGTGGGGCTGGTTACTACGATACTGAAGGACCTGCCGGTTAATTTAAAAAAGGCAGTTGCGATAGTCTGCGGCCCTCCGATTATGATGAAATTCGGCGTTTTGAAATTAATGGACCTTGGGTTTAAGCCCAAAGATATATACCTGTCTATGGAAAAGAATATGTCCTGCGGCCTGGGTAAATGCGGCCACTGCCGCATCGGCAGGTTTTATGCTTGCAAGGACGGCCCAGTCTTTACTTACGAGCAGTTAAGGGAGATACCCGATATTTGGGACTAATTATATGAAGCGGTTATTCGTAGATTTGGATATCTGTAATAGCTGTAAGGATTGCAGCTCTCACTGTGAGTATTTTTATCACCCGCAGAATAACGGAGTGGCGGCTTTGCGCGAATACGCGACCTTCGCCACTATCTGCAGGCATTGCGAAGAGGCCCCCTGCGTAAAATCCTGTTATCATAATGCCCTGGAGCGCGCCTGCGACGGGCACCTGAAGCGCTATAAGATGCGCTGCACCAGCTGTAAATCCTGCACCCTGGCCTGCCCTTTCGGGGTGATCTTCGTTGATTTTATTCCGTACCTGGATTCTAAATGCGATTATTGTATAGGTAAAACAGGCCAGTTGCCTAAATGCATAACCAGTTGTCCGCATAAGGCAGTTGATATCAGGGAAGTGGAGGAAAGCCCTGATAACAACATTTATTTTGTGGGAGAGCATCTGGCAGTGCGCTCCGCAAAATGGTCGAAAGAAGATATCCAGCCGAAGAAAAGATGAGAGTATTATTTGATTATTTGATATTTCCGGGGTTTCTCTTCACTGTCTGCCTGGGGCTTATGGCAGCGTGGGTAGAGAGGAAGGTCACTGCCCGTATTCAATGGCGGGTAGGCCCTCCCTGGTATCAGAACTTCGTAGATATCATAAAATTACTGGGCAAGGAGACTGTTTTACCGAGAAGCGCTTCCCTTACATTCTTATTATCCCCATACCTGGGGCTTTTAAGCACGCTCCTGGTGGCTGTAATCCTGGGCAAGAATCTTATCTTTTCTTCTGCAGGCTTTCAAGCAGACCTTATTGTCCTGCTCTACCTGTTGGTTATCCCGGCTATCGCCACGATAATAGGCGCTTCTTCTTCCGGTAACCCCTTGGCTTCTGTGGGCGCAAGCCGGGAGATTAAACTGGTCCTCTCTTATGAGCTTCCTTTTATCCTGGCGGTGATTGCGGTAATAATCAGGTCAAAAGGCTCTATACAGCTGGGTGAGATCCTGAGTAACCAGGCTGACTTCGGTTCGAATATCTTCTCCTGGTCCGGATTTCTTGCCTTTATGGTGGCAATATTCTGTATGCAGGCAAAATTAGGGATGAACCCTTTCGATATAGCGGAGGCTGAACAGGAGATTATGGCCGGCACGATGATAGAATACTCAGGCCTGCCTTTGGCGGTATTTAAATTGACAAAGGCCTGCCTGCTTTATACAATGCCTTTATTGCTGATCGCCTTGTTTATGGGTAGGGCAATCAGCCCTGTTTTCCTCCTTTTGAAATTTATAGCAATACTGGTGGTAATCATATTGATCAAGAATACCAACCCGCGGCTGCGTATTGACCAGGCAATGAAGTTTTTCTGGGGCCCGGTTACATTACTGGCAGTGATTAGTCTGATATTAGCGCTAAAGGGGCTATAAGATGGATCTCAGGCTCAAGGCTCTTACCAAGTCTATCTGGGTCTTTCATGTGAGCGCGGGTTCCTGCAATAACTGCGATATCGAAATATTGGATTGCCTTACCCCCAGGTTTGACCTGGAGAGGTTCGGCATACAACTGGTGGGCTCTGTGCGGCATGCGGACGCGCTTCTCGTTACAGGCGCGATGAACCGCAAGGCAGTCCCGCGTCTTAAGAAAATATACGAGCAGGCGCCTAAGCCCTGTCTGGTGGTTGCCTGCGGGATATGCGCGATCTCCCAGAACATGTTCCGGGACAGCTATAGTATGCTAGGGCCCCTGGATAGCATCTTACCCGTTGACGTCTATATACCGGGATGCCCGCCTAAGCCCGAGGCGATGATTTCAGGGATTGTAAAGCTGGTAAACAAGATTAAAAATAAAAAATAAGCCATGGATACAAAAGCAAAGATAAAAGAAAGCCTGGGTTCAAGGGTCATCTCTTGGTCCGAGTGCTCTCCCAGGAGGGTATACCTTACGGTTAAAAAAGAGGATATCTTTGAGCTCTCCAGGTTTTTGTTCAAGGAGCTCGGGCTTAGGTTTGTCACCGCTTCGGGCATAGATACCCCCCGGGCTTTTGAGATAATCTATCATTTCAGCGATGACGCCGCAGGAGTAGTTTATTCTGCGCGCGTGTTGTTAGAGGATAAGCTGCACCCCCAGGTGGATTCCCTGACCCCCATATTCTCCGGGGCAGAATGGGTTGAGCGCGAGATCTGGGAGATGCTGGGCATAAACTTCAAGAACCACCCTAATTTAAAAAGATTGCTTTTGGCAGAGGACTGGCCGCAGGGCAAGTATCCTCTGAGGCAGGATTATGAGCCATAGAGTCATCGTCCCGATAGGTCCTTACCACCCTTTACAGGAAGAGCCGGAGTTCTTTCAGCTCTATGTTGAAGGTGAAAAGGTGGTGGATATCGATATCATCATCGGCTATAACCACCGTGGCATTGAAAAACTCTCCGAATCCAAACACTTTGACCAGGTAGCTTTCTTGGTTGAGCGCATCTGCGGGATCTGCTCTTCCAGCCACCCCTATGCCTATGTGCTGGCAGTAGAGGATATGCTCGGAGGCGAAGAGAGGGTAGTCCCTGAACGCGCAGTCTATATACGCACCATAGTCGATGAGCTGCAGCGCATACACAGCCATCTGTTATGGCTGGGCCTGGCCGGCCACTTTATCGGTTACAATACGGTCTGGATGTGGGCCTGGAAATACCGCGAGCCTGTCCTGGACTGTTTTGAGATGATTACCGGGAACAGGAATAATTATGCGATGTTAAAGATAGGAGGCGTCAGGCGCGATATAAAAGACGAGGATATATCCGTCTTAAAAAAGACCCTGGATGAACTGGTCCCGGCAGTGGATATGTTCCGCGGCGCGGTGATGGATGACCCGGTGATAAGGGCGAGGCTTGTGGGTGTGGGAATTTTGAGCCGGGAGCAGGCTCTTGACTACTCAGTCGTAGGGCCTACTGCCAGGGCCTCGGGTATAAATATAGACG
>CAZKQC010000002.1:0-25562 GCA_964554825.1 uncultured Planctomycetales bacterium | reverse complement strand
GTCGGGGCGACAGGATTTGAACCTGTGACCTCTTGCTCCCAAAGCAAGCGCTCTAGCCAAGCTGAGCCACGCCCCGTTTTGCAATAATCCGTTACAGCAGGCAAAACTGCTTCTTTCTAATTATATCACACTTAAAAGGATTGGGGGGTAAAAAACTCTTTAAGCCTGATAGCTGGAAAGGCGTTTGATGCGTTTTAACATATTCGGGTGGGTGCTAAAGATCTCCATCATCTTGTCTCCGAAACCAAGGCGTATCTTCTGATTCCTTAAATGCTCCATTTCAGAGGCATCGATACTGCCGCTTCTATCCAGATCAAGCTGGCGGAGTTCCTTTATCTCGTTAAAGGCCTGGGAAGGGTCATTGACGAAAAACGCCTTCAGGCCCTCCACTTCCTTCAGGGATTCCTTATCTGTGCGCGCAGCCCCATACGCCAGCTTATAGAGACTGGAGGCCAGGTGCGCCGGGTTATTTCCTAAAAGCACCGAGCCCCTGTCGGCAAAATATTCGCGGATGCGGGAGGCATAAAGCACCAGGAGATTGGTAATAAAATAGAAAACAAAGGCAGCTATCCCCAGCAAGACAGTGCTCCCCCCTCTTTCGTTGTCGCGCCTGCGGCCGTAAAAGAGGAAATTCCAGGCAAGCCTGTACATTATCATCGGGATGACAGAAAGAAGGGTTATAGTCAGCACATCGCGGTTCTTCAGATGGCTTAATTCATGGCCCAGTACTGCCCTGAGCTCTTCTTTGTTCAGGAGACTCATTATCCCGCGGGTTACGCAGACCCTGCCGTCTCTTATACCGCGGCCGAAGGCAAAGGCATTAGGTATATCGATCTGGGCTATGCCTATTTTCGGAACCGGGATCTTTGCCCTAAGACAGAGCTCTTCTACTGTCCTGTAGAGGTCGGGGTATTCCTGGCGCGAGACATACTTGACGTGCATGGTCCATTCTACTATTTTTGGGCCGATCATATACTGTATAAACATCATAACTACCGAGATGACCAGGTAGAAGTTAAAATTGTCTATATGCAGGAGGTTCCGGCCGACCACCACCAGAACCGCATAGATGAAAGCGAAAAGTATAGTTAACAAGAGCCACATCTTTAATCTTAAACCCCACATCTTAATCAGCCTCCTTAAAAAGATAATTTTACTTTATTACATTGGCCTTAATTATAAACCGAATAATCGGATTGTCAAGGCTATCCGTATGCACGTATACGTATTGCTGCGTCCCTGCGGAATAGCCCTTGCTGTTGAAACTGACCTCTATTGAAGTAGCCTCTCCGGGGGCAAGCACCCTGCGTCTTACCTTGGATATCGTGCATCCGCAGGAACTGCTGACTTCTTTTATATTAAGTGTATTGCCTGGGTTATTCCTTAAGCTAAAAACGTGCCTGGAGATAGAGCCCTCTTTTACCTGGCCGAAATCCCAGACCAGGTTCTCCTCCTGGCTGTATTGCGCAGGGAGAACCTTTGCAGCTGATTGCGAATAGACCAGGCTAACCCCCAGGCAAAAGAAGAGTATTGCCATCAGGGCCTTTATAGAAACCAGGTGTTTCCTCAGGAAACCGGAGAACTGACCGGAGGTAACTCCCAGAAGAGCAAGCAGGAATATGACGCACAGCGGCGCAATAAACATAATATTATAGAGCAGGATATAAAATCCTGCCTGCAGCTTAAGAGGAGTGGTCTTAAGGATAAAAATCAGGGTAGGCAGATACACCTGGCCGGTGCAGACTGCCTCTATTATGGAGACCAGAAAGCCGGTAACCAGGGCGCTGACCAAGAGCCCCGGGAGACCTTTTGCCCCTGGCTCGCCCTCCTGATTTTTTGTCTTACGGTAATGCGCGCCTAATATCCTGTGTATGCGTTCCTTCCAGGAATCAGGCAACTGCAGGGTGAGATTCTCAGTTTTTCCTGTCTTTAAGAAAACGAATAGATCCCGCAAGGCCAGGCCCCCGAGTATAAAACAAAGCAGACCTACAGCCAGATTCAGCATCCTGGAAACCAGCCAGAACCCTTTAATGCGGTAGAGAAAACCAAAGAGCCCCAGACCGATCAGGATGTAAGTCAGAAAAACAGAGAAGATGAATGCCGCGCCTACCGCAGCAATCTCCCGCCTCCTGTATTTTTGCAGGGCCAGGAAGGAGACAAAGAACACTATCACGGTAAAGGCGCAGGGGTTTATCCCGTCGATCAGGCCTGCCCCGGTTATTGCCAGGGGCCTGAAGTTCTTAAAGCGCAAGACCAGGTCTACTCCGGGTAACTTCTCTTTATCTGCCGGAGGTTTTTTCAGGGCCTCGCTGATAAACCATTCCAGTCTATTGCTCAGCTGGCCTTCTGCGCTTAAGAAACTCCCCTCCATATAAAAAACCGGCAGGTTATTTTCTATCTTTGCGCTATATTTCTCTTTCAGGCCCAAGAGAAGCTTATAGTTTTCAATATCGGTAATATCGCGGTAATCTACCTTAACGCTTCCCTGAAATTTCTTCTCTATCTGCGGCATTAACTCTTGATTGAGCTGAAGGCACTTCTGGCAGGTGTGGGAATAGAAGACTATCAGTTTGCGTAAATCTAGCGCATACCCTCTGGCATGAATGCACAGGATAAGCGCCAGGAGGCTTAAATATATAAAAAGGGTTTTTCTGGAAAACATGACTAAGCGACCTTATTCTTTAATCCCTCGAATAACTTTACTGCCTTATCTACCGTTGCCTTCTCGTGCACAACACTGCGTATAGCAGATATAACCGCTACCGGCCATCTCGACTGCCAGATATTCCTGCCCATATCTACGCCTTTTGCGCCTTTAGCTATCGCATCGTAAGCCATCTGAAAGATATCTGTCTCGTCCTTTAATTTCGGGCCTCCGGCAATAACTACCGGCACAGGGCAAGACTCGGTTACCTTCTGGAAATCCTCGCAGTAGTAGGTCTTGACGATGTCGGCGCCCAGCTCTGCGGCAATGCGGCTTGCAAGAGATAGATACTTGGCGTCGCGCTTCTCAAGCTCCTTGCCCACGGCAGTAACCGCCAATACCGGGATGCCAAAATCCCGCGCTTCATTAATCAGCTTGGAAAGAGCGAGCAGGGTCTGGTGCTCGTGAGCAGTCCCTACATAAATAGATAAAGCTACCGCGCATACGCCAAGCCGCGCAGCATCCTGCATAGAGACAACAACCTCCTCATTGGAGAGGTCTTCGTTTAAAACGCTGTTACCCCCTGAGACGCGCAGCACTATAGGGATATTGAATTTCGGGTCGATGCAATTACGTAACACCCCCCGGGTAACCATCAGCGAATCCGCGTAAGGAATAAGCGGAGGGATAGTTTTAGCCGGCTCCTCCATCCTGCTCACCGCTCCCAGGAAATATCCGTGGTCTACTGCCAGCATCACGGTCAAGCCGTCTTCTTTGAATATGCGCTGCATCCTGTTTTTCAGACCCCAATCCATAAACACCTCCGTTTATTGCTGCGGTTCAATAATAACCTTAATCGAATTATCCGCCTCTACCACCAGCTTAAAGCCTTCCTGTATCTTTGCCAGCGGCAGCCGGTGCGTAATCATATCTTTAACCTGCACTCTCCTTGAACGTATCAGCTCCAGGGCAAGCCTGTGATCCTGGGGGCTACCCGCGTACGAAGAAACGAGTTTTCTTTCGCTGCGCCAAAAAAGTTTATTTACGGAAAGGGGGATTGTCATGCCTTTATCCGTAGGCGCAAAAAATAAGACTGTGCCTGAGCGCTCTACAGAATCCAGGGCCTGGTTTATCGCCGGAGGCGCGCCGGTTGAGATAATCACCAGGTCAGCAAGCCTGCCTTTATTCAGCGAGGCTAGTTTTTGCGGGCTGTAATCCTTAGCCGCAAAGAGATGGTCTGCCCCGAATTTCTTTGCTGCGTTTAAGCGGTAATCGGATATATCCGTAGCCGCAATTAAACCTGCTCCCATTGCCCTGGCTAAATTTATATGCAGGAGGCCGGCAATACCGCTTCCCACAACCAGCACGGAAAAACCTTTTTTCATCCCTGCTACCCGCTGGCCCCTGAGCACGCAGGCCAGAGGCTCGATAAAAGTAGCTTCCTGGAAAGATACCTCCTCAGGCAAAGGATAAACCCCTTTTTCCACATTTATCGCAGGCAGGCGCGTGAACTCAGAGAAACCTCCCGGGTAGAAGTTGGTGCTGCGCAGGGTATCGCAGACAGTCTCATGGCCGCTCAGGCAATAAGCGCAGCTTCCGCAAGGCACATGATGAGAGGCTGAAACGCGGTCGCCTTTTTTATACGCAACTACCCCTTCACCTGCCTCCTCCACTACCCCGGCAATCTCATGCCCCAAGACCAGGGGCACGCGGTCAATGCGGTACCACTCCATGACATCGCTTCCGCAGATGCCGCAGGCCTGGATGCGGATAAGCAGCTCACCCTTAGCTATTGCAGGCTTAGGCGCCTCTTCTATCCGTATATCGCTATTACTGTAGTATTTGGCTATACGCATTTTATTAAAAGACAACATGATAACCCCAACTTATGCACTCACTTATTTTACCATTACTTTAAGATTTTTCAACAGAAAGCAGAGAGGAAAAGATATTGACAATTATGAAAAAAGTGATATATTCAAGTTAGAAGTTGAATCAAGGAGAGTAAATATTTCAAGCAGTAAAGAAGCAAACCGTAAAGCATGAAAATAACAGAATGCATTACGGTTTTTTTTGTTTAAAGGGGGTGAAAAGGAACAAATGGCAAAAGGTAAAGTAAAGTGGTTCAGCAACCAAAAGGGTTATGGTTTCATCACCAGCGAAGATGGCAAAGACGTCTTTGTGCATCATAGCGCAATCAAGGGAGATGGCTATAAAACTTTGGAAGAAGGACAAGAAGTAGAATTTGAGGTAACCCAGGGCCCTAAGGGAGATCAGGCAACTAACGTAACTAAATTATAAATCCTTAAAGCGGCCTTGAGCTTATCCGTGTAACCCCCGTACAAAAACGTGCGGGGGTTTTATTTTCCGCTGTTACCGGGGGAGGGATAGAGCTTTTTTCAGGTCCAGGATAACTTTTTGGGTCCTCGCCTTTCTGCCTGCGGAAGTCAAGTGATAGACCGTATCATAAAAGTAAGTTTCCGGGAAAACATAATCCCGGGGCCCTGAAAGCACAGGGATCTTCATTTCTTTCACCAAGAGATCGTGAAGCAGGGTTATCTTACCTTCATTCTTACTATACTGCAACTCTGCCAGAGACGGATAAATCAAGAATACCTGCGCTCCCCTTCTCTCGGCGTAAGATTTGAATTTATTCAACACCGGGATGACATCCTTGTTAATATCTCCCTCCAGCCCTGAATATTCTTTTTCGCTTAAAACCCGCGGCTCCTTATCCAGGTGCCTCACCAAATCTCCGTGTTCATTAAATGCCTCCCGGGAATAAATAGAATTTATAGGAAAACCCCTCTTTTCAAACAAAACAGAAAGATACCTGCGCAGGCTATATGAGTAATTCTTTAAGATAGAGCGGTATTGTTTCAAAGACGTCAGATATTTCAGGCTTTCCGGAAAGATAAAAAGAAAATAGGCTAATTCAGCGTCACCGTCAAAATAATCCCCGAAGAAATGTTCGTATTCCGTAATTATGACTACGACGTCGCCCTTACTCAAGGATGGCTTAATCTCCGATAATATATATCTTAACCCCAGGCCGGCGTGCAGGCCCATATTAACCGTGCGCATGCCTGTCTCCCTTTCAACCAACCCGCTATCTAAACCAGAGGCAAGATTAGAGCCGCCGATGAATATTATGCGCGGGGGCAAGGCGCTCTCCAGTACCTTGTGCTTATCAATGCTCGCCGACTCATAGAAGTGTTCCTTATTGGATGCGCTCCATAAAAACGGCAGAGAGATCGCAGACATGACCAGAAGAAATAAGAGTAAAATCTTTAAAAACAGCTTTTTCATATTATCGGCTTAAAACTGAAAATAAATAAATTTTCTGGGAGAATCTAAAAATCCAAAAAGCAATATCGATAGCACCAATAGGCAATAACCAGTCCATCGAAACCACGCAGGCCTGAGAGAAAGCATCTGCCTTATACTCCCGTATCTTTGGATCAACTGGATAATTAACAGGAAGGCTAACGAGCATAACGCTATCATAAGCTCCGAGAGCGGCTGGCCCAAGAGAAACGGCTGCAGCATATCCTTGCTGTTTACCCCGGAAAAAAGATGCTTTACTATGTAAAAGGCTTCCCCGATATTGTTAGCGCGGAAGAAGATCCAGGAAAAACAGACCAGCGTAAAAGTAAAAGCTACCTGTAAAAACTTATGCGCCGGCCTGAACCTTCCCAGGACAATCAGATAAAACCCGTTTAGGGCGCCCCAGATAACATATGTCCAGTTTGCTCCATGCCAGAGGCCTGCGATAATAAAAGTTACAAATATAATATAGCACCAGCGGAGCCTGGAAACACGGTTGCCGCCTAAAGGTATATACAGATAATCCCGAAACCACGTAGAGAGTGATATATGCCACCTCCTCCAGAATTCTGAGATCGACTTTGAAAAATAAGGCCGGTTGAAGTTGTTAGTCAGCTTAAAACCCATCACCTCTGCGCAACCAACCGCTATATCGGAATAACCCGAGAAATCGCAGTAAATCTGAAAGGCAAAAAATACAGTCGCCTCGATCAGGCTTATCCCTTGATAATCAAAGGGGTTGCCATAAGCCGTATTTACAAAGAGCGCAAGCCTGTCGGCAATTACCACCTTCTTAAACATCCCCCAGGCCATCAGCTTTAATCCATCGCTGACCCTTTTATAATCAAAGTAGTGCTCCTGGTAAAACTGGTGCAATAGGTTCTGCGACCTTTCAATCGGTCCGGCTACCAGCTGGGGATAAAATACGACGTAAAGGGCGAATATCCCCAAATTGCGCTCTACTCCCTGCTTCCTCCTGTAAACTTCGATTACGTAGCTTAGGCTCTGGAAGGTATAGAATGATATCCCTATCGGCAGGGCGAGCTTAAGTGAGGCGATAGGATAATTCCAATGCAGAAAATGCGCAAGGTTAGAGAGATTGCTGTTAAAGAAGTTGAAATACTTGAAAACAAACAAAAATGAGAGCGTAGCGATAACGCTTACAATAAGATAGAGCTTTCTCTTTCTGCCCTCAGCCTTCTCTATGCGGATAGCCGCAACATAATCGATCAGGATGGTCACGAATAAAAGCAGGATATACGCCGGCAGAAAAACCGCATAAAAGACGCAGCTGGCTAAAAGCAAGAGAAACCAGCGCAACTGATGCGGCAGCATAAAATACAATACCGTTACTACCGGGAAGAAGATGAGGAATTGGTATGAGTTAAATAACATGCCTGCCGTAAAAGGAGGGGAGTGTCTTGAGCTTTATAGCTAAAATCCCTGTTATGTCTTTTTATTATCTTTTTGTTTCTTGACCAGGTCTACTTCGATCAGTATGCTGAAATCAACAATAAATACCATACTGGGATCCTAGTATCTATTTACCCAATAACCTGTTTATTTTTTCTAATAACACGTCAGACTCAAATGGTTTAGGTATGTAGTCGTCGGCTTTGGCAAATCTGCCTATATCGCCCATATCCTGCTGCCACTCCGGCTTTGCGGTAGCCAATATCACGGGGGTAGAAGAGATCTCCGGTATGGATTTAATCTTATAACAAATATCATACCCGTTGATATCCGGTAACATGATATCTAATATGACCAGGTCAGGCCCGACCTCCCGCACCTGCTTTACCGCCCCTACTCCGGTAGGCCAGCAGAATACCTCGAATCCCCAGCTCTCTAAGCGGTTTTTCATTACCTTTAGAATATCCGGCTCATCATCAATAATCAAAATCTTGCGTTTCGTATCCATTCTTCCTCCTCCTTTCAAAGGACCCTTATTTTATAAATCCGCGCACAGTTGTTCTACGCTAGAGCCGTCTTCCGGAAAGTTAAACACTCTCCAGGCGATGGCAGTTTCTTTATCCAGGCCGTTTTTCTTGAGAAACTCGATACCGCAAGACAACAACTCATCTTTCAGGTTTAATGCCCGGGCCTTGGTCGTTTCTTTAAGGATGCTAAACATGACATCTGCCTCTACAATTATACGTTCACGGTTAGGCAGGGCTTCCTCAAGTATTTTGACTAACTCATTTAAAAAGGATTCCGCTTTCTGCCTGCCTAATTTTTCCTGTAATGCCGCAAGGCCGCTTAGCTCCAAGACTAACACCGAAATAAGCTCCTGGGTGCGCAGAGCTACCTTTAAGCTATCCGCGATACGCTCTCTTAATATCTGCCGGGAATTATATTTAGGCAGGGTAAAGATAAACCTGGTGCCCTGGCCTAATTTACTCTCTGCCCAAATCTTTCCGCGATGCAGATCTATAATCCCTTTGGAAATAGACAGGCCCAGGCCTGTCCCCTTTTCTTCGGGATCCACTGCCTGTCCGAATTGTTTAAATTTAGTGAACAATTGCGCCAGGTTCTCTTCGGAAATCCCCTTGCCCGTATCGGAAACACTGAATTCTATAAAATCACCTTTATCTACCGCCGATACCCCGATAAAACCCTGCTTAGTAAACTTTATGGAATTGCCTATCAGGTTGTTAAGTACCTGGATGATCTTGTCTTCGTCAAGGTAACCCTCTATAGTTTCAGGTGAAAAAGTTGTTTTCACCTCCAGCCCTTTACTGCTTAACCGGCTGGAAAAAGTCAGGCATGTGCGTTTCACCAGGCCTGGGATATCGGTCAATTTCTTCTTTAATTCTATCTTGCCGGCTTCTATTTTTGATAAATCCAGGAGGTTGTTAATGATGCGTCTGAGGCGTTCGATATTCTCCAGGCACATGGATAAGAACTCCTGCTGCTTGGAAGTGGTAGGGCCTAATACGCCGTCCAGGGTCTGTGAGACCGTTTCTCTGATAGTGGTCAAAGGAGTGCGTAATTCGTGGGAGACGGTAGAGAGAAAATCTGACTTTAACTGGTCCAGCTTACTGAGCTCTTCGTTTTTCTTCTCCAGTTCTTTATATAAGGTACGGACGCCTTCGTTTGTCTTCTTCAGGCCCCAACTCTGGACCTCCAGTTCCGCGCGTATTTTTTCTATTTCCGAAACCTTATTACTCAGCTCCTGAAGCAGTATCTCTAGGATAGGTGTGCGGCTATCTATTACTTTTGTATTATCGTTAATTAACCTGCCTAATTCTTCTCTGGCGTCTTTGCTCTCGGTAACGTCTATAATCTCTGCCGCTTCATTCCGGGCTAAGAATCCCTGGTAATCTGCGGCTGTAGGGATGCCTAATCTTTGAGCGCATTTTATTCCGATAGCGCTTGAGTCTTTATCCACTACCCCCAGGATACGGATAGCCTTATGGCTGTGCAGCGCTTCAATCAGCGCCCTTGCCTTCTCCCCTGCCCCTGCAATAATTATATTTATTTTTTCTTCCGGCATCTTTTAGGTATGCGGTTAAATATTTTTGTCGGAGAGGTTCTTTAGCGCGGCTAAGAGCGGGCCGCCATCCGCGGTCTTGACGCAATAATCGTCAGCTCCCGATTGCCTGGCCCGCACGGCATCCACGGCATCCACTGTCCCGGTCATCATAATCACCACCGGTGCCTGGGAACCTTTGCTGTCTTTGATTTTCCGGCAGACATCAAAACCTAAGGTATCCGGAAGGACAGTATCCAGGATCACCAGCCCCGGGTTATCGGAATCAACTTTGGTCAGGCCCTCCTGGCCGTTTACCGCCATAACGATCTCGCTATAACCCGATTTCTTCAAGTACCTTTCTGCGATCTTCCTATCCTGCTCATTGTCATCGATAACCAGCACTTTCTTAGCCATTGCTTCTCCTGTTTTAAATTTAAACGTTCTTTTCGGGTAAGACTTTGGGTATGGTAAAATAAAAAGTGGCTCCTTTGCCCAGTTCGGATTCTACCCAGACCTTCCCGCCGTGATCTTCGGCTACCCGCTGCACAATGCTTAAGCCCACGCCTGTCCCTTGATATTCTTCGCTGGAATGCAGGCGCTTAAATATGCCGAAAACCTGCTGGTGATATTGCGGATCTATTCCGATACCGTTATCCCGGACAAAAAACTGATGGAATTCTCCTGCGTCAGCATACCCTATCTCTACCCGGGGATTACTTTTATTATTCTTCGCTGAAAACTTTATGGCATTATTGATTAGATTCAGGAAGACTTCGCTCATTTTAATCCGGTCACAGCGCACACTCGGCAGGAGCTCCTGGATATTCAATTCGACCTTCATTTCCTTGATATCAAACTTGACTCTTTCCAATATAGAATCGATGAGTCCGCGTATATCTACATCTTCATAGGGATTCTGGATCCGGGAGATTCGCGAAAGGGTAAGCAGGTCTTCGATCAAAAGATTCATGCGGCTCGTCCCCTTTACGATCTCGCGCAGGTTTTCTTTTCCCTCGGCATCGAGCTTATCAAGATAGTCTTCTTCCAGAAAATGGGCAAACGCCGCAACCCCTCTCAGGGGAGCGCGTAAATCGTGGCTGACCGTATAAACGAAGCTATCCAGCTCCTGGTTTGCCTTTTCCAAAAGTTTTTTCTGCTCTTCCAGTTTTTCTCTCTCCCGTTCCACGCTGGCCTTAGCCTCTACAAGCCGATCAGTCATCCGATTGAAGGAACCGGCTAACTCCCCGATTTCATCCTGCGTAGTTATCCTTGCCCGGGCAGAGAGGTCTCCGCCGGTAATCACCGAAGAAACCCTGGTCAATTCCTTAATCGGGCTGGCAATGGAGTGCGCCATCAAAAAGGCCATAGAAAATACTATCACTAAAAGTACTAAGCTGAATTCAAGCAGTATATTCCTTAAACGGGTAGCTGCAGTAAATACCTCTTGCGTGTCTATCTTTGCTGTTATCCCCAGCCGGAAACCGGGTAGATACCTCCATACCGCCAGGACATTTTTACCCCTATAATCAACGACAGGCCCTGAACCCCTGTTTCCTTCAACCGCCCTTTGGATATCTCCGCCAACCTCTTCCCCTATAGCTATCTTTCTTTTGAAGGCAGCACGGGGATCGAAACGCAAAGGAGTAATAAAGACGGCCTGGTCTTTTTCTTTAAAGGCAATCGAGGCCTCCCCGGTATCACCTAACCCTTCGTAATCCAGGGTAAGGGCGCTGAGCCTTTTATTGTCCATCTCTACTACAATAGCCCCCAGGAAATCTGAGCCAAATGAAATTGGGGCTGCTATAACAACAAAGGCCTTATTACGCTGCGGGTCGTATTGGAAATCGGATAGCTGCACCTGGGATGATTCTTTGGCTGTGATGAAGGCCCTGGCTAATTTAGAATTCTTGTCGTAGAGGGCTATCTCATAAAGAGACCGCGGTTCTGTTTTGCTGGCAGAAAAGACGAGATGGCCATCAGCGGAAACGAGCATAAGATCGGTATAACCCAATGAACGCTGGGTATAGAGTAAGAATGGTTTATATTCTGCCATTACCCTGTTATATTCTTCGGATTCAATTCCAGCATTATTATAAGCCGCAGTAAGATTCTTCAGGATATCGGCAATATCAGACTCATGGGATAACTCCTCCACGGCATCCCTTTTGGCATTAAGGTAGGCCTCAATCTGATTTATCTTGCTATCTGCTATAGCTAAAAGGCTTCTGGTTACTTCTTCTCTTAGGGCGTCACGGGAACTGTTGTAGCTTATATAGGTAGAGATAGCTAAGGGCAGCAGGGCAATAAATAAGAAACCGAGGATAAATTTATTGGTGATGGAGACGAGTTTAATCTTTCCTAAGGCGGGCATATTATTAATTATATAGCGTGATTATTGCCGTTGCAATATTTATTCCTTTTGAGCACAAACAAAAAGGGCTGAACGGTTAAGTCCAGCCCTATAGATATCGATAGGTCCGATGATATTTGATCCTATTTTTTTCTTTTCTCGTTAAGAATTAAATCGAGCCGTTCCATAAGCTCTTTTGGAGTTACAGGCTTCTGGATAAAATAATACCCCTCACCTTGTTCGGTATCCTCTCCTAAAATATCATTTTTTAACATATTCATGAGGAATGCAACCGGTGTTGCCAATGCAGTAAAGAATACTACAGTTATTTCTTTGGTAGCCTCATCTTCACTTAAATGTTGTGCTACCTCAGCGCCATCCATATCTGGCATACGGACATCCAGAAGAATTAAATCTGGCCTATGGCTCTTGGCTAATTCAATCCCCTCTTTAGCTTTGGTAGAAAAAATTACCTCATACCTGCCTGTCAGCTCAAGGTTAGATTTTATTAAAATACAGAGGTCTTTTTCGTCGTCAATTATTAACAGCTTTCTTTTATTCTCCACATCTACCTCAGTAACCGGTAAATTATATGCCCTTCGTCTAGGGGAAGAGCCTTTAGGGTCAACCTTACAAAACTGTGCCGAGGGAGGGAATCGGACCCCCCACGCCGGCCTTTTCAGGGCCGCGCTCTACCACTGAGCTACCTCGGCTAGATATCACTATTTAATCTTTTTACCACAAAAGGAGAAAAAATCAAGTAAATTGAAAGGAGCGTAAATACAGTCACTCCTGCTTTATTTAAATATGCTTGGAGGATCAAAAGAAACAACAGGAAGAAAACCGCAAATTTCAGCTTAGCGCCAAACAGTTTTTTAAAGCCGCCCAGGTTAAGGTACCTCGCCCGGGAGATCATCAGAAATGTCAACACCAAAACCAGGACTATAAAAAAAGCTGGCAGGTATGCAGGTAATAAGATACCTTCTTTTTTCCTAAATATCAAGATAAAAGAAGCCAGTACCCCTCCGCTTGCTGCAGTAGACAAGCCGGAAAAAGAATTAACCAGCTCTTCTTTTGAGGTAATATTATATTTGGCCAGGCGCACTATACTGCAGAAAAGGTAGAAAAAAAGCGCGGCTGCGGCATAAAGGTAAAAATCACGATAAATAAACACATATCCCAGTATAGCAGGCGCGATACCAAAAGAAACCACATCCACCAGGGAATCAAGCTCTCTGCCAAAGGGGCTGGGAACGGGGTTTTTTCTGGCAACCTGTCCGTCAAGACCGTCTAAAGCTATGGCTATGATTATCGACCAGCAGGCAAAGGTAAAATCATGCCTGAGTGAAAACAAAAGCGAGGCAAAACCCAGGAGCAGGCTTGCGCTAGTCAGAAGATTTGCTAGAAGGTTCACCTGGCCTCCTCTAAAATTTTGACGAAGAAATCCTGGGCCAGGGTAAGATTGGGCAGGTGATATTTACGCGCAGAGACCCTTATGCGCGTAGTAGCCTGACTGATCCTGATAAGCCTGACATAGACCTTGCTTGACTCAGCTTCAAGCTCAAGGTAGCCCTTTACGCTATCCTCTAATTTAATATTCCCACGGATCTTACTGACATTAAGAGCGGCGCTCCAGAGAGAGTCGTAACTCTTATCCGTATCACCCTGAAAGGTATCTTTACTGACGGCATATCCGCCCATCGCACCAGTGGCGATAAGCACAGGCACGCATCCGGATAACTGCAATACAATAAAAGGGATTACTGCTAAAACCAATACTGTTTTTCTCATTTCATTTCCTTTCTTAAGAATACTTTTAAAAAACAGAGAACCGTTAACCCAAGAATAAACCCCCAGGAAAGAAATAAAAAAATCCAACCGCCAAGCCTCATCGCATATTCTCCTGAATCAAGCGTTTCCTCCTCCAGGCCGATCTTACCAATAATGCTAATACAAAAAGAATGAATACCAGGGCTATACGGGTACCCAGCACAAAGATACGATCGGCAGAATTAACCCCGCGCATAAGTATAAAAGAGACAAACTCCGGCTCAATCTTACCTTCCGGCACGAACAAAAGCCACATCCCTAAGATAAAAAGCAAAAATAAGGGCGTAACATACTTAATGATGAACTTGTAAATCCGCGGCACCTGCATATCCGCTCCCTTATGTATCTCATCCCAGGCCTTCTCCATACCGAAGACCCAGGCAAAGAGTATAGTCTCGATAGTAGCAAATAGTACCAAAAAGAATGTCCCTCCCCAGAAATCCAGCTCATCCACCACGCCGTTCTTTAAGAAAAATATTGCCGCCTGACAGAGGATAAACGATATTACGGCAAATATGCAGACTGTTTTTTTTCTACTGGTGCCGAATTCATCTTCCAGGAAGGCAACCGCCGGCTGCGCCAGAGAAACAGATGAGGTTATCCCGGCTAAAAATAAAAGAAAGAACCAGATAAAACCCAACACGCCTGCCAGGGGCAGTTTATTCAAAATAAGGGGCATGGTTACAAACCCCAGGTTAAAGACCCCTGATTGCGTTATTGCCTTTGTCTCTAGCGGGCCAAAGAATACGAATGCCGCAGTAATAACAATGCTTCCTCCCAGGATTACCTCAGCCAATTCGTTGGTGCTGGAGGCAGTTAACCCGGAGAGGACCACATCATCGCCCTTTGACAGGTAACTGGCATAAGTAAGTATAACTCCGATACCCACGCTTAGGGTAAAGAATATCTGGCCTGCTGCCTCAAGCCACACTTTAGGAGATTTTAAGGCGGAGAGATCGGGATTCCAGAGAAAACCCAATCCCCCCGCTACATTCCAGTCCGGCCTTGCAGGATTCGGGGTACCCAGGGTAAGGACCCTGACCATAAGCACGATACCGAAGATAAACAAAAGAGGCATCGCGAATCTGCAGAGCCGCTCGATCCCTCCTTTTATTCCGTGATAGATAACCCAGATATTCAAGATAAAGGTAGTCAGGAAGAATAGATAGGCGACTCCTATCCCGTGAAAATACTGGTTATGCTCCAGGCCCTGAAAACCCCTCAAGAAACTCTGCATAGAGGCTTGATCCGATAACCCTTGATATTTTCCCAGAATAGCAAAAAGACTATAGGCCAGGGTCCAGGATTCGACATAAATATAATAAATAAATATAACCAGCGGCCCGAATATACCGATGATCCCGAAGTATTTAATGAAACGGTTTTTCTGTAAGAGGCTATGGAATATCCCGGGCGCAGTCCCGTGCCCGAAACCTCCTCCGAAACGGCCCAGGGTCCACTCAATCCACATCAGGGGTATGCCTAAAAGCAAAAGAGAGATAAAATAAGGTATCATAAAGGCGCCTCCGCCGTTGGAGGCTGCCTTGGCAGGAAAACGCAGGAAATTACCCAGGCCGATGGCAGAGCCCGCCACTGCCATAATGATACCGAGCCGGGAGCCCCAGCTATCCCTCTTTTTTATCTGCGGCATGGAACCAATCCTCTAAAAAACTTAAACTCTTAGTTACTTCTTCGCTTAGATTATCGGAAAAGGCAATTGTCTTGGGCTGGATAATTAAAATAATTATATCGGCCTTTATGCTGTTTTTCAAGTAATTAATGGTAAGGGTAATGGAGGCATTATGCGTAGAGAAGAAATTTACCGTGCGAAGCTCCTCTGCCTCAATAACCCTGTACTCACCCGGTGAGCCACCGAAATCAGCGGCATCCAGGATCACCAGGTTATCGGGTTTTTCTTTAATAATCTTTTCTAGATAATTCTCCGGAGTGGGTCCTGAGTCAAAGACCTTAAAAGAGAGCTTATCTTTAATCCGGCTGGCTAATATCGAACCTGCGCCGTCATCGCTGCGCAGGGTATTACCGATCCCCAGGATAATAACCTTGCCGCTTAAGTGTGCTTCCAAATGCGCGAGCATTTATGTTTTATTGTCTCTAACCGGAGAGTTTTTGTTTAATCTCGGCAGGTATGGGTTTGGGCTTAAAATCAGCCCCCACGCAGACCCAGGTAGTCTTTGCTTCTAATAACAGAGTCTCGTCTTTAAGAATCTGCTGCAGGAAATAAAGAGAAGCAGTCCCCATCTTCTGGATCCGGGCAGTAATCTTAATGCTATCCTGATAGCGCGCCGGGGCTTTATAGTCCAGGTCAACATGCGCCACCACAAAATATGTCCCTGCTTCTCCCAACACCTTAAGGTTAATCCCTCTCTTTACACAATACTCGGTGCGCGCCTCTTCCAGGTGTTCAAGGTAATTAGCGTAATAAACAACGCCTCCGCAGTCGGTATCATGGTAATATATCTTACGCTCGATATAAAAATCTTCCATTTCCCCCTACCCCCCGCTTAATCTGTAACTTAAATCAACGAGCGTCCTGACCAGAAAAGATTTCAAGAAGATGATTGCCAAGAATACAATCAAGGGGGATATATCTATCCCCAACCTCATACTAAAAGGAAGCATCCTCCTGACCGGCTCAAGCACCGGTTCAGTGGACCGGTAGAGAAATTGCACAATCGGATTGAAGGGGTCAGGGTTTACCCAGCTAAGCAGGGCCCGGATTAGAATCAGCCAGTAGAATATGGTCAGGACTATATCCACTATTTTGGCCAGAGCAACCAAAAGGTTAGAAAAGGCAAACATATCTTATCCTTAACCTCCGATACTAAGCTTATCGCTTTTCTTCTCCTGGTTTTTCTTTTCAAGTTCCTTAGGATACTTTTCGGGATGCAGCAATTTATCCAGTTCCAGGAAGAGTATTTTGGCTATCAACTCCTTGCCGTAACTACTGGGCGAGGATACGCTTATTTCAGTATTAGAGTTATCCATGCCTTTAAAAAAAACGCCTACCACGGTAGTATCGCTTGCAGAGACATAAACCGCAATCATCTCTTTGGACTTAGCGTAAATATAAGCTCCTGATTCTATCAGTATTTCTTTGCTCTTATTATAACAGTCAGCATAACCGTAATTTACCTGTTGTTTAATAGCCTGGGGCCTTCCTTCTTCCAGCACCTTGGTAGAAGATCCGGCTATTCCTTTAGCTGCCTCTTTGACGCTGGCGCAACCGGATAGAATTAAAACGCATAAAAATAAAACCAGTGATCTCATGAATAGCCTCCTTAAGTTACTCATTAATAACCTGCAGGATCCTGCTTAAGTTTCTCCTGGCCTCTTCCTCTCCCCTTTTGGCGAAATCTTCTGCCCTGTGCAATTCCAGCCAGTGCAACCCCTGGGTGTCGGGATGGAGCACTATATCAGCGAGCTGGCCTTCCTTCTCAGCCACCTCCGACTGCAGCATCTCGACGCTGCCAAAGATAAAACCCAATATGTTGTTTTTAAACCTGTCTTTTACAAACCTTGCCAGGTTAAAACCTTTCTTATCTATTTTAACCGCGCCGATCTCTTCTTTTATCTTTTCGTATCCCCGCAGGATATCATCCTTGGAAGGAGTGACATTGACTGCGATAATCTTTTTTAGGCCCATCTTTAAAAGCGCCTCCGTAGGCAGGGGGTTTACCACGCCTCCGTCAAAAAGCATCTCTTCTTTTAATTTAAAAGGCATAAATACCCCAGGCATGGCGCAGCTGGCCATGATCGCATCCGTTAACAGGCCCTTGTCTATAACCCTGGATTCCCTTCTCTTGACATCGCTGGCGACAATCTTTAAAGGACATTTTACATCATAAAAGGTCCTATTGCCAAAATGTTTTTTCAGGAAGCTATGGAGCTTATCGCCTTTGATAAACCCCAGGAAAGGCAGGGTCAAGTCTACAAAACCCCAGATATGCTTGGGCCCGCGAAACTCTTTTGTGATCTCAAGTATCTCGCTGCTTGATCGGCCGGTGGCCCAGAGGCCGGCGATAACCGCTCCGATACTGGAACCTGAGATAGCATCGATAGGTATCTGTTCCTCTTCAATGACTTTTAACACCCCGATATGGCAGAAGCCATAGGCAAAACCCACTCCCAGGACCAGGCCAACCAGGCAGTCGCCCATCTGGCGCGCAATCCTCCTGACTGCCCTGGAATATTCTGAATCCGGAGCCGCTAAAATCATGATATCGGCGACTCCGGAAAAATCTATCCTGGGCAGGGTGGCAAATATCGGATGACCCAGTATCTGGACCTGCTCATCAGAACTAAGCCTTGAGAGCTTGTATTCGTTGATGATAATCTTTATCTTATTCTCGGGGAAATCGAATTCTTTCTTCAGCCGATAGATAAGGTTATGCGTCCTTTTAAGGTCCACCGGCTCTGGGCTTGTGAGTATATTGATGATATCGGACTGATTAAGAATATCAAAAACAGAGCGGTCCATCACCGAAGGCAGATCCAGGACCAGATAATGATAGTCGTTAACCAGGAGGCTTAAAATAGCCATTAACCTCCTGAGGCAGGACTCATCCGTCTCTTCGTAAGAAAGACAGATCAGGTCTACCCCGAACCTGTTGTGCAAGAGAAAGTCTTTTATGGATTCAGGTTGAGCACCGGACTCTCCGGAAAGATTAAAAACAGGATAATCCCCTGTTATATCCAAACGGTGGGGCAGACTCGGCTTGCTTTCTTTCAGGAAGATATCCAGGATAACTACTGTTTTATGCGTTTCCTTACTCAGGTTAAAGGCTAAATTAAGGGCATAGACGGTTTTCCCGGCCTGGGAATAAGAGCTAAATACGGAGATAACCGTGCTCTCGAAGATAGTCTTTTGGTGCACATCCTTATTTTTCAGTCTGCGCGAAAGGGTCTGGCTCAGGTCAATGGCCAGGCCCGGGATGCTTCTAAGGATAAAATCAAAATCATCCTTACGGATAACCAGAAGCACGGAGTCATTAATAGCCTCTGCGCTTACAGAATGCGGGTCTCCGGTCAACAGCGAAATGATCCCGAAATATTTACCGCGATGCAGGTATTCCAGTATTGTTTTCTCCCCGCAGGAGTTTGTGGTATAAATCATCACCCTGCCTGAAACCAGACAATAAAAGGCATCGGGTGAGCCTGCCTCCTTATAGATAACCTGGAGCTTCTTATATTCTACTACGCTGCATCTTGCGCTGACTACGGAACGCTCTTCTTCAGAGAGAACGGAAAAAAGCGGCAGTTCTTTTAATATGGTATTCTTATTAATAAACTCCATAGTCAAGCCTTCCAGTCCTGCATACTTGGGCAAATTTTCTGGCGCTCTCCCTGGGTGAGCGCGCGTAGTTATTATAATCTACCTCTACCAGCCCGAAGCGCGGAACAAAACCCTTATCCCATTCGTAGTTATCCAGCAGAGACCAGTAAAGATACCCTAAAACCTGCGCACCCTCTGCCATAGCGCGATGAACAGAAGCAAGATGTCCGGATATATATTCCCAGCGCAGGGCATCGTCTTCGGTGCAGATCCCGTTCTCGCTGATAATAAGAGGAAGATTATACCTCTTTAATTTAATGAGCAGTTCATATAGGCCCTGGGGATAGATATCCCAGCCCAGAGAGTTCTTCTTTAATGGCCTGTGGTTCTTTTGGCAGGTATCTACGCAAAGGCTCTTTACCCCCCAGTTGAGGGTCTCAACGAGATTCCAGCTGTAGTAGTTGACCCCGATATAATCAAGCGAGCGGCTATGCGCCAGGCGGTTTAAGAAATCGAAATTAAAACCCCAGTCCCTGATCTTCACCGCCAAGCGGTTACGCAGGGTATCCTGACAGGCCACAAAGGCCTGCATGTTCTTGGCGATACTTACCTTGGGCGCAGGCCAGTTCTTATCTTTGTATAAGCGGTGTATTAACCGGTAGGAGGCTATATGGCTGCGGGCAAAATTCAAAGAAACGCGCCTGGCTGCAAAAACAGATTTCTTCTGGGGAGGCCAAACCCCCAGCAGATAAGCGTGATAGGCATATACCAGCGGCTCATTAATGGTCATCCAGCAGCTTACTTTATCGCCCAGCGCCTCGATTACTTCCCGGACATAACGCAAAAAGTAATCTGCGGATTTTTTATTCTCCCAGCCGCCTATGCGGGAAAACCATATGGGGTTGGTGAAATGATGCAGGGTAACCAGCGCCTGGAGCCCACGCTCCTTAAGGGCAATGAGCACATCGCGGTAATGCCGCAGTTCCTTATCGGAGAAGACACCCTCCTGCGGCTCGATACGGCTCCATTCCAGGGAAAGGCGATGAGCATTATGACCAAGCCCCTGGGCCAGGTCAAAATCCTGCTTGTAGAGTTCGTAATGCCTGCAGGCCTCGCCTGAAGGCTGAACTAATCCCGGATCCCTTTCCCACTCCCACCAGTCGCTGTTGGTATTCTTCCCTTCAACCTGATGGGCAGAGGTAGCTGCGCCCCAGAGGAAGTTTTTCGGGAATTCTATCATCTCCTAGGCTCCATAATGATATGCCGCTATTATAACGTCTATTATATCACCCCCAAATAAAAATCCCAACAAAAATGATGTTGGGATTTCTATCGAAAAATAAAAAACAGGTATTATCTTACCGTTAAAGATACGCTCTTCTCTTTCGAGGTAGTGGCAGTGGCTCCGGCAGCAGCTCCCGAATACTTGCTTAATGCCGCCCAGGTCTTTGGCCCTACCTTGCCGTCTACTTTAAGGCCGCTGGCCTTCTGGAATGCCTCAATTGCCTTTTTGGTCATAGGACCTATTTTACCGTCAACTGCCGCGGTATAATAACCTGCGCTCTTCAAGGCCGCCTGTATCTCTTTCGTCGTAGGCTTATACGGACCGGAAGGTGGTAAAGTTTCTAATTTTAACTCTCCTGATGAAGGGGCAGTGGTCTGGACCGCCGTGGTTGGAAGCTCAGAACCAAGGGGCCTTACTTCGGTTGCGGTGGTATTCATGGCAGAAAGCGCATCCATGGACATTGGCTCCTGTAACTGTTCAAGAGAAGCTTCTTTCTTACCGCATCCAAAGATAAAAGAAACCGCGCATATTAGCGCTATTACAAATAAATACTTCTTCATGCTTCTTACTCTCCTTTCTTGTGTAATGTATATACATACGTTTAAAGTTTGAGACTCTTTCCCGGATTCACCTCCTCGGTCTTGTTTAAAACCTTAAATCGCCCTGACTATTTATTCTAATACTTTTTCCGATAAAATCAAATTAAACTTTGACTGTGCTCAATGACGGTCTTCGTGGGCACGGATGATTTTAATAATCTCTTTGACATCCCTGGCCTGCCGCAGTAAGTCCACGATAAACTTATCCTTTATAAGGTAAGATATCTTGGCTAATATCTTCAAGTGCTCTCCTACCGGCTCAGCCGGAGAAGCCAGGATAAAAAATAAATAGACCTTTTCTCCGTCCAGCGCTCCAAAGTCAACCCCTTCCCTGGATTTGGCAAAAGCCAGGGCAAAACCTTTTATGGATCCGGACTTGGCATGGGGGATAGCCACCCCGTTTCCTATTCCCGTTGAGCCCAGCCTCTCCCGTTCTAATATCGAGCGCAGGAATGAGTTCTTGTTTTTCAGCTTGCCTGATTTAGCCAAGAGGTCAACCAGCTCCGCAATCAGTTTCGTCTTATTCTTCTCCTCCAGATTCAGGTTAATCACCTTTTCATTTAAAAGAGCGTGGAGCTTCCGGTCTCTTGCTTTTAAACTACCCATAATACCGCCTTTCTTTCTAAATGTTCTTTATCTCCGGATAAAATATAGTTATAGCCATAAAGAATACGGTGCAGATAACACCGCTAAGCATCACGGTCAGGGGAACCCCCCAGCTATGTGCAAGGCTACCTGCCAGGAGGTTTCCAAAAGGCATAAACCCGGCAAAGGTAAACATAAAAACGCTCATCAGCCTGCCCCTGAATTCATCCGGAACAAGCTGCTGCAACACGGTATTTATCAGGCTGATAGCAGTTACGGATGCCCAACCTAAAAGTATCAGGGAGATTAAAGATAGGGGGTACGACCTTGATGCGGCAAAAAACACCAGGGAAAGAGAAAATATCATAGCCGAGGAGATTAAGAGCCTTCCCTTGTGTTTAAAATCTCCTAACCTGGCAAGAAACAGCGCGGCGATAAGCGCGCCTACGCCTGTTGCTGACATGAGCATCCCCAGGCCCTTGACGCCTACCTTTAAGATGTCATTGGCAAAAACCGGCATAAAAGTAGTATAAGAAACTCCGAAAAGACTGGTAATCCCGACCATAACTACGAGAACCAGCATAATGCGGTGTTTACGGATAAACTTCAGGCCTTCCATAAGGTCATGGATCAATACACCCTTACTTTCCCTCTTTATGACGCCTCCATTTACTTTTATCATAAGGAGCGCAATTATCACAGCCAGAAAACTTACGCCGTTAATATAGAAACATCCGCTCATCCCGATAGTAGCAATAAATATACCGGCCAGCGCAGGCCCGATCATGCGGCTGGAGTTAAAGGCAGCGGAATTAAGGGCAATAGCATTAAGCAGATTCTCCTTACCGACCAGCTCTACTACTACCGATTGACGGCTCGGTGCATCAAAAGCCATCACCACTCCGTTTAATACCGCTATAACCATAATCTGCCAGGCTGTGATTAATTTAAATTGTGTCAATATTGCCAGGATAAAGGCCAGAAACATAAAGGCGGTCTGTGTAAATAAGAGAATCTTCTTCTTCTGGATCCTGTCCGCAACTACACCTCCGAATAAAGACAAGAGAAATATGGGCACGGAACTTAAGAAGGCTACGAACCCCAGCAAGAATACAGAATTAGTCAACTGAAAGACCAACCAGCCCTGCGCAGTCACCTGTATCCAGGTGCCTACCAGCGATATCAGCATCCCAAACCAGTAGACCCTGAAGTTTTTAACCTTTAACGATGAAAACATGGCCTTTTTATGATTTTAAGACTGCCTCCCTGCGGCAACGCGGGCAAAGAACCTTGATGCGGTCTGAACGCGTGAGCACTGAATCAGCCTTTAAGGGAGAACCCTCTTTCGTTGCAAGGCCTAAATTACTTATGAAAAAGAGCATGAGCGAAGCGTTGGAAAAACAGAGGGGCCCGAGTTTGCGGGCAACCCAGAGTATCTGGTCACGGGGGGCTATAATATCCCTGCAACACTCACAGAGCGTAATCTCTTTCTCTATTGTCTCTGAAAGCGCCTCTTTCTCCTCTGTAGTGGCTAAGTCAAATTCCCGGGAGAGAACTATGCCTTCTCTTGTAGGACAGTTCGCCTGGCATTGGCCGCAACAGATGCATTTATCCCAATGCACAGTAAGTATCCTTTTAGCCCTGCCTGATTTTATTTCATCCCTGAATTCTATTGCGCCTGCAGGACAGACCTGAAAACAGGCAGTACAGCCGATACAGGAATCCCGGTTAAAATGAGGGGCGCCGCGGAATTTCTCATACGGCGTATGCGGCACATGAGGAAACTTGCTGGTATAAGGGCCTTTCAGTAACGCCGTTATTGCTTCTTTTAATTCGCGTAATTTAGGATAGCGCATCCTTGTCCTCTTCGTATTTATCGCATACCGACTTTCCCCAGAGCTTAACGCCAGAGCGGTGCGTGGCGCGCGCCAGGGCGTGCGCTGAAACCGGTGCCGTCAAAAGGAGAAATATAATACAGATAAACGCCTTAACACCGGCAGCGATAAACCCGAACTTTATCAGTACCCCGAATAATATGCCGCAGGTGCCCAGGGTCACGCATTTTGTAGAAGCCTGGAGGCGGTTGTAGATATCCGGCATCCTCACCAGGCCTATGCAGCCAAACATATCGAAAGTAATGCCTACCACAATAAATATAAGCGCTATGATTTCATTCATCGAAGCTTTTCCCTTCAATAAACTTAGCCAGGGCCAGGGCGCCGATAAAACTCTGTAAGGCCCAGGCAATGGCAATATCCATATACCAGTCTCTGCCGGTATAGACTGCCAGAATCCCACAGAAACCGATAACCAGTATGCCAAAGATATCCGTAGCTATAGCCCTATCCGCAGGCGTAGGGCCCTTGAGTACCCGAAAAAGCGAAAGTAAAAATGAGATCAGAAGATAGAGCATGAGCTTGGCCTGCGGCTCTATCCTAAGATAGGCAAATATAATTATGATTATCCCTGCCAGAAAGACAAAACCCAGCAGCCAGCGCACAAATCTCATTCAAATACCTCTTTCAATATCCTCTCAAATTTTGAGACTATAATCCTGGAGGCCTCTTCTATATCCTGCGTCTTCACGTCTATCCAGTGTATATACAGATACCCGTTCTCCTGGTCGATGTCTACAGAGAATGTCCCGGGGGTAAGCGTAATAAAATTAGCCAGGAAGGTCAGCCCGGTCTCGGTCTTGAGGATAGTCTTTACTTTAACGATCCCCGGATTAATGGGCAGGCGCGGATGCAATACCCTGCAGGCCACATCTATATTGGACTTCATGCATTTTAAGGCAAAGACCAGGATATAGTAGATGAACCAGGCGTAGCGCCTGGGCTGAAACCACTTTTTAGGATAGCTGGTAAACATATCGCCCATCATGGCCGCGACTATCAAAGAAACGAACAAACCGACTAAAATATGCTGCCAGTCTAAGCTAAAACAAAGGAGCATCCAGATGAAGAATGAAATAAAGAAAGTGACTATCTTTGAATACATTTTGCTTAAACCCCCAATACCGACTTAGCGTAATTCGTACCTTCCAACAGCACGGCTGCAGCAGGCTTGATTATCGTATCGACAAACGGGACAAAAAACAGGCCTATCAGTATGCAAAGCAGAGCCAGGCATAACATGGAGATCTTCATAAAAACAGGTACCTCTTTAATGCCTGATCCCGCCTCTTCGGCCTTACGCATAAAGGCATACTTCTGCACTTTTAAGAATGAGGCCAGGGTTACCATAGCTACCAGTATACAGACTACTGCTCCGATGATATTATTTGCCGCAAAGGCAGCGATTATAATCATGAGTTTGCTCCAGAAACCGCAGAAAGGCGGGATACCTGCGATTGAAAAAGAGGCGACTAAAGATGTGGCGCTGGTTACGGGCATACTCTGATAAAGGCCTCCCAGCTTCTCAAGCCTCCTGGTCCCTGTAGAATACTCGACAGCCCCGGAGTTCAAGAAAAGCAGTGATTTAAATAAAGAGTGATTAAAAAGATGGAATAGCCCCGCGGCTATCCCCAGCGGAGTACCCAGGCCTATCGCAAAGACCACGTAGCCTATCTGGCTTATGGAGTGATAAGCCAGGAGCCTCTTAAAATCCCACTGGCCTATGGCAAGAAGCACACCTACGCTCATCGAAATGATCCCCAGCCAGATAAATACAGAAGAAAGCAGTTGATTGAAACCGATGATATTGAAGATTACCCTGACCAGGGCATAAACCCCTACTATCTTAATCACAACTCCGGAGAGCATCGCAGACATCGGCGCAGGCGCAGCAGGATGGGCATCGGGAAGCCAGGCATGCAAAGGCACCAGGGCAGTCTTTAAACCAAAGCCTATTATGAACAACGCCGTAGAATATTTTATAAGATTGACTGAGGTGGAATTGCTTAGAGAGCGGCTGATATCCGCCATATTCAAAGTAGAGACGCTGCCTAAGAGCATGCCGATGGCAAGCAGTATAAGGGTATCGGCAACGCTTCCCAGGACAAGATACTTAAAGGCGGCCTCCAGCTCTTCTGCTTCTGCGCCAAAGGCAATCAAAGAATAGCTAGCAATAGAGGTTATCTCTAAGAAGACAAAAAGATTGAATAGGTCACCGCTAATGACAATGCCGTTTAATCCTGCCAGTAATAGGCAGAATAAAGTGTAATACAGATAGG
>CAZKQC010000001.1:0-30541 GCA_964554825.1 uncultured Planctomycetales bacterium | reverse complement strand
TCTCGGCAGTAGGGTCGAGGAAAATAACATCGTTTCTTAGCGAGAGCGCGGCAATGCAGTGATTGAAGAGTACGGCCGGAAAATCTTCGTCCAGATTATAGCATTCTTTGGTCGGGATAAGCACGGGCCAGGCAGTGAGCCCTGCCTCTTTTAACATGGTGACCAAAAGTATCGCCTGGTCCTTGCAATCGCCGTATTTATTTCTAAAAATGTCCTCGGCTTTATGCGGCTCATAGCCTGCCTGTCCGTATTCTACGGCCACGTAACGTATCTTTTGCGCGCAGAAATTATATATTGCCCTGGCCTTGGCTTCTTCGGAACGCATACCGGCTGTCAGTCCTTTAACTTTTTCTTTAATAGCAGCGTCTGCCTTGATCTTATCCCTGGCGAGCTGCCACCACCAGTCATATACCTCTTTCCAGCTTCTGAATGTAGAGATGAGCATAGCCGGGTTTATCTCTACCCCGGGGGGCATATTTGACTCCGGGACTATCTGGGGGATATCTTTAAACTGCCAGCTGTAAATCCGCTCTTTAGCATTTTCTTGTATGATAGGTTTCAAATCTGCCTTGAAACCGTTGTAGTTATCGTTGATGTTCTTTATATTGAAATTTCTCGTCTCGGGAAAAGTAACGCTGAAGCTTGCCGTAATGATCGGTTCTTGTGCCTGCAGGGGGTAACTGAATACAAAATCTTTTTTATTAATAAGCTGGCTGCGGGAGATCCTGATCTTATACTCCACTACCGCCCCTTCGGTAATCTCGGGGAAAGAGATGATAAAAATGCGCGCATTGCTATAAAGCGGGAAGTTTAAATACCTTGAGACATCGCGTATATGGCGGCTGCCGACTTCAAAGAACGTGCCGTCCGGTTTTATGGTGCGCGCGTATTCCAGTTCTACCTTTTCATAGGTAGAATCGTATTCTATATGGCTCTCGGAAAAACTCTCTTTCCCCCGTTCATTTAAAATCTTGACGATATAATGCAGGGTTGAAACCTGGGTATTATCTGACTTTACTTCTATCTTTTCGTTGCAGGCAAGGATAAGCGCGCCTGCTTGAGGATAGAGCTCTTCGCTGGGGGCCCTGGAGATAATGTCTGCGGTTTCAGGACTTATGTTTACTATGTTGAACGTATTAACCTGCCTCTCGATGCTATTCATCCGCCCTGAAGCCAGAACAGCCCATTCCTTAGCTTTTATCTTTTTATAGACCTCTATCGCCTGGTCGAAAAGATTAAGCTTTTCACAGGTAAGGCCGTAGTAATACAGTCCTTCATCGTCGATATTCTCGCTTTTATCAAAAGCCCCCAGGGCATCGGTGAAATCTCCCAGCCGGTAATAGGCAATTGCCAGAAGCTTTTTTGCCTGATCTGCCCTGACATTGCGCAGTTGCGCTATTGCCTGAGTAAAATCACCATGCCTGTAATAAAGCTGGCCCAATTCAAGATAAATCCCGTCCAGGCCTCTGCCTTTTGTAATTAAATCTTTATAGAGGTTTACCGCGCGCTCATACTGAACCTGGGACTGGGCAGCATAATCTTTTGCCTGCCGGGCCTTTGGATCCTGATTACATCCGGCCAGTAAAACAACGGTTAGCAGGCCGATTATCGGTTTCATTTTTCTAACGGTACTTATAATACGCATTGCATGCACCTTCGCTGGAAATCATACACGGACCATAAGGATGCTCTGGATTGCAGGTCTTGCGAAACAAAACACACTGCGCTGGTCCAACCAACCCCCTGATTACGTCTGCACAACGGCATCTTTCCTGCGGCCGGCTGATAACATTACCTTCCCGGCCGCAATCCCCAAGCCTTCGGGCATCAAAGCGCAGAAATTCCTCCTGTAACTCAAGCCCGCTTGCGGGTATGCGGCCTAACCCGCGCCAGTTAGCAGCAGAGACCTTAAATACCTGCGAGATCAGCTTCTTTGCCCTGAGGTTGCCCCCCTTTTTTACTACCCGACTATACTGATTCTGGACTTTCGGATTTCTTTTAACTACCTGCTCTATAAGCAGATAAATACCCTCCAGCATATCTAGAGGCTCAAACCCGCTGACACAACAACCTATTTTATATCTTTTAGGGATAAATTCATAGGGTTTTGTTCCAATAATAGCAGAGACGTGCCCGGGCAGAAGAAAACCAGAGATATCCAACTTCTTATCTCTGGCCAGGTATTCCAGGGCAGGGGGAATAAGTTTTAACGAAGAGTAAAAGAAGAGGTTGCGTATATTTTCTTTCTTGGCACGGATAACGGCCAGGGCAATGGTGGGCGCTGTAGTCTCAAAACCCACCGCTAAGAAAATGACTCTCTTGTCAGGGTTTTCTTTGGCTAGGCGAATCGCCTCTAATACGGAATAAACCACCAGCACAAAGGCGCCCTCAGCCCTTTCTGACTCCAGAGAAGACTTTTCGCCCGGCAGCCGCAGCATATCTCCGAACGTCAGAACGATGGTATTTTCATCCTGCGCAAAGCGTATCGCGTTATCAATATAGGCAGGAGCTGACACGCAGACCGGACAGCCTGGCCCAGAGATAAATTCAATGTTTTGCGGCAGCAATTTCGCCAACCCAAATCTGTAAAAGCTGTGGGTATGGCTGCCGCATACTTCCATGATGCGTAGCTTATCCTCGGGAGCGCAAAGGCTTATCCTCTGGGCAACCCTACGCACTAACTTCGCATTGCGGAATTCATCAATGTATTTCATGGATTATTTTAAGCGTCTCCCTGGCCCTGTCCGGATCAACTTTTTCTATGGCGAAACCTGCGTGAATAATAACATAGTCGCCTTCCTTCAGGCCTGAGAGCATTTGGATATTAGCGGTACGCACAAGCGTACCAGCCTCTACTTGGGCAAAATCTCCCATTATCTTTTTTACCCTCATCGGGATACCAAGACACATAGATCACTCCTTAAAATGCGCTACGGCTGCCTGCCCCAGAGAAATACCGGAATCCGAAGGCGATAATTTCCTGGGCCCAAGAACCGCAAAACCAGCTCTCTCTAGCGACTCCTGGCTCAAGCGCGTCAGGAGATTGTTTTGAAAAACTCCACCGCAAAGCGCGACTTTATTAATACCGGATTCTTTTCTTAATAACCCTGCTACCTTTTCTACCATCCCGGCTACGCCTAAATGAAACCTGTAGGCAATTTCTTCTTTCAAGACCCCGGACTTTAGGTTTTTAATTACCTCTTTGAAAAGCGGCGCAGGGTCGATAATATATCTGCCTTGCCTTAAGCTGATCCTAAAAAGATACGGCCGTGCTTTCCCTCTGTAAGAGAGCGACAGCCTCTCCAGCTCCAAAGCTAACTCTGCCTCAAAGCCTGCCTTATACTTTCTTAAAACCAGGCTGGCGACTGCGTCAAAAAGCCTGCCCATGCTGCTGGTCAACGGGGAATTAATCCCGACTGCATACATATTTTTCAAAACGCGCCATTTTCTCTTATCTACGCCTTCTATAAAATTGATCCTTTGTTCTAGAAATCTGTCTTTATATATTTGGTAGAGCCAGGCTGCAGCGAGTCTCCAAGGCTCTCTTATTGCCTGCGCCAAGCCTAACAGGGGGATCTCTTTCAG
Organism: uncultured Planctomycetales bacterium; assembly: GCA_964554825.1. Lineage (GTDB taxonomy): Bacteria > Omnitrophota > Gorgyraeia > Gygaellales > Profunditerraquicolaceae > VGKF01. Next base: position 26,956 of record CAZKQC010000001.1, on the reverse strand, counting down.
GTGCGCCCTCCTTTTGAATAAGCCGTAATCGCAAACTAAAAACTCCCCTCCCCAGAGAGAGTTATCATCCCCCAGCCCCGTACCGTCAAAAGCCACTCCGATTACACGCTGATTTCTTACCCCATTTTCCGCCATACAGGCGGTGAGATGGGCATGGTGATGCTGCACGCCTACTATGCGATACCCATAAGCCGATAACTTAAAGGCCTCTTTGGTCGATTGATACTCTGGATGCAAATCATAAGCAATGACTTGCGGATCTTTCTTCAGCAAAACAGAGAGGTCTTTTTTAAAATCAGCGAAGTCTTTTGGGTTGCTCAAGTCAGGATGCAAGCCAGTTAAATAAGCAGAGCTGCCCTGCGTGAAACAGAGGGTATTTTTAGTCTGCGCCCCGAGCGCTAAAACCGGCTCCCTGACTACAAAAGGCAGAGTTATTCTTTTTAGCTCCATCTGGTCAAACAATCACAAGAGACAATATACCGTCTATTCTAAACGACCTTTCTTCTTTTTTTACACAGCAATGAGCTATCAAGTAGCTGCGGCCCCTCTCCTGCCTTACCTCTTTCGGAACTACCTCTCTTTCAGAAACCTGCGCGCTAGCGCTGGAAATATATTTTATTTTAAGCTTAACGCCCAGGCCTATCGCCTCCTGTATCCTGGAGATTTTCTGATTGTTTATATCTTCAAGCGTGCCGGAGGGCAGGCCAAACAGGCTTAAGAAATTACCAAAATCAGATATCTCTTTGGCTTTTAGAATCTCTTTTAATTTATTAAATACTTCCAAAGTCAACTCTACGTCGGAAAAGGCACGGTGTTGCTGCACTGCCTTAATGCCGAGTCTTTCCGCCACAAACCAGAGCGCATAACGCTCCAGTTGAGGCAGGAGCCGCCTAGCCATCTTGAGTATATCCACCACCATGACCCCGGAAGGAAAATCGCCTCCGGCAATCTTCAACTCATTGTTCAGAAAGGCCAGGTCAAATCCGGCATTATAAGAACATAGGCAGCTTGCTTTAATAAATTCCAGGAACCCGGGCATTACCATATCTATGGTAGGCGCTCCTTCGAGCATCTCGGGGCTGATATGATTGACTGCAAAGGCAGCCTCGGAAATCGGGCGCTGTGGGTCCAGCAAAGTCTGAAACACCCCCTTCCTTTCCTGGCCTTTGAATCTGAGCGCAGCTAACTCCACCACCCTGTCGCCTGACTCCGGGGATAAACCGGTGGTTTCGGTATCGAAGATAACAAACTCTATCTCGTCTAAGCTCTTATGCATTGCCTCTCTTAGCAATATAGGCCGGTATTAATCTTACCGGATGATAGGAAAGCTTTACCCGTTTAAGATTATCTAATCCTGAATCGTCCATAATATTTATATATTTATACCTTTTTAATTCCCGGCAGAACTGTTGAAAGATGAATTGCGCCAGGCCTTTTATGGAAAGGTCGGTTATTTCATATAAAATACAGAATGTGTCGGGGGCAAGGAGAAAACCAAAGGTAAATCCTTTAATCTTCCCTTCTATTTTAACAACCCTGGCCGTAACATCTAAACTGCGGTAATCTTTCAATAACACCCTCAGGCAGGTAAGGCTATCGCTAAGCATCCAGTAATAAAAAGGAGGGGCTTTTTTTTGACTCCGTTGCTCTTTCCAGGTATTATATAAATTTAGACAGCTATCAACATCGCTGCCGCAGAATTCCCGGTATTGGAAACGGTAATGCTTGATAAAATAGTTCAGGCAGGAACGTTTGGTTTTAAAATTATTTCCCCTAAGGCTAGCCAGGTCTTCTCTGAGACAAAGATAATCCCGGGATTTCTCCTGACAAACATACCCCAGGGCCCTAAAAAACCCGATATCTTCCGTTTCAATATTCTCTATGCGCGATATCTCCTTATTTTTATTGAAGCTGTCCATAACAGAGAAGGCCTTAGCGATAACCGTATCTTTATTTGGTTCTCCCAGCGGAGGCAGGTACAGAAAACATCCGGTTTTATCCCGAAAGAATACGCAAAGATTCTCTTCAATTATAGCCCAGCTTATCCGAAAAAGTTTTTTCCAGATATAGATATTCTCAAAGGCATACGTGGATAATGTGTGTTGTTTAAGATTGAGAAACCTAGAAAATATTTCTTTATCTTTGAGGAAGAGGGTATTGAGTTTCATAAGACAAGGTTCAACTCTGAAAGATTAGTGACTCCCTCATACGCTTGCGCCAGCTGGGGGTTGTTATTTAAGATTTCCAGGCAAGGAGGATCATTTAAATATGCGGTTAAAAATGAAACATACTCTCTAAACGCCTGTGTGCCAAAGCTGTCTTTAAGAAAAGGACAATTAAAATCCGCCGCCAGGAAGACCTGGCTCCCCTTGCGATTAAGAAGGAAGGGGTAGAGTTGACACTCAAAGGGTCTTCTCTTGTGTATCCTGCATTGATTAAGCCCTTCATTAAAAAATAGGCAGATAAAATTACTCTCTTTGCCCGTATTTTTAACCAACGGGATTTTACCGGCCGAGGTAATTGTTTCATTTAAAAGCCTGTCTGCGGATAAGGCCTTTGCCTCTTCCTTAAGAAGAACCGGGCCCCAAACAGAGTTCTTAGTTAAAAAACGACAACAACCATGGCAGTTGAGGCAAAAGGCTTCAGTAACTAATTGCTTTATCATTTCACAACGCTGCCTAGCTTAACCTTCCTCTGGGGACTGATAATCACTATCCCTGTATCGTCGGAAGCAGCCAAAAGCATCCCCTGGCTTTCAACACCTCTTAAAACCGCCGGCTCTAGATTATCCACCACCACCACCTGTTTGCCTACAAGTTCTTCTTTTTGATAAAAGCCTCTGATCCCGGCTACCACCTGTTTGGTCTTGTCGCCTAAATCCAAAGTAACTATATAGAGCCTGTCCGCATCGGGATGATCGCTGACTTGGAGGATTTGCGCTACCTTAAGTTCTAATTTCCTGAAGTCCTCGATGGTAATCATCTCCTGCCTCCTTTGCCTTGAATAAAACCGGAATTCTATTTACTTTTGTTTTTATAATAACACGGGCACAGCAAAAACACAAGGCTAAGTAAAACTAGGGCTGTAATGGCATCCTGCGTTATTTATTAGGATTGGGCGGGGCGTTTTGAATTACTTATTACCTGTTTAAAACCTCGATAACGCTGCTGGTAGTAGCGGTGTTGCCTCTGCTATCTTTAACAGTCAGGGTAACAGTAAACTGTTGCGGTTGGAAAGAGCCACTATAGTAGGTATTTACCGGGTTCGCTTTTTCGGAGGTATCCCCGTCTCCAAAATCCCAGGAGTAGGATACAATAGCGCCTTGCGGACTGGTGGACCTGGATCCGTACAGATGCACGGCCAGCGGTGAAAAACCCTTTTGCGGTTTAGCTATAATTATGGCCCTGGGTTGTCCGGATGGCGCAGGCGTCTTGGGTTGCGCTACTTTTTTCGCTGGTTTTTCCTGCGGTAGCCGCTGCATTGTCTGGGCCATCTTTTGCTCGCGCTGTACCTTATCCAGCTCTGCGCTTACTGCGGTAGGGCTCTGTACAGGGATAGCTTGGCCAGAAACCCCGGTGGCTGCCTGACTCGATGAAGCCTCTATCTGCGAAAGCTCTTTTGCAACCAATTCTGCTTTCGGCAGGGTCTTAGCAGATTTACCTTGTTTTGCCGAAACCGGATAATTCTCAGAATCCAGGGTCTTATTAATATAGGCGCTTAGCTTCTCCCTGAGCCGGGCGATCCTGGCTTCCTCCCGTAGGTCTTTCTCCTCTTCCAGCTTCCTGACCTTCTCTCTATATGCTGGATTGTGGTCGTATTTATAATCCGATATGGCGATAAAAGGCAGGCGGAATACCCCGCCGATTAATTTTATGAACATAACCGCCGGATCATAGACCGCCATCTTAAAACGGTTTTCGATAGCTCCCATCTTTTTATAGTAGTCCTCGACTACTCTGCGGCGTCTTGAGAAACGCTGCTTTGCCAGGGCCAGATCAGCGGGGACACTATTGTCTTTGCCTAGGGTATATCCCGGGATAGTATAGCTATCCCTTGAGGCCACGTACCCTTTATCGTAGGGGGCCTGACCGTGATGGAATTTATAGGTTGCACAGCCTGCTAGAAAAAACGCTAACAGCAATAAAATAACGGCTCTATTCATGTTAATAAACTATCACAAGAGATTGTCTGAGGCAAGCGATTTTATACCCGATACCTTCCTTCTCATGCCTCTAAGCCTATTGAGCTCATATAATAACTTTATTCTCTGGAAGAGGCCCGGGGACTGCGTATCTGCCTTGCCGGACAATATGCGCGCATACCCATCTATGCGGCTTAGCAATATCTCTCTTAATTGCTCCTTCTCTTGCCTGGATGCCCCCCTGATTCTATCTAACACCCCGGCAAACTCACGATGGATATCCGAAGGAAAATATACGCAATCCTGCAAGCAGTGCTCCTTACACCGCTTACTCTCTTTGCGCAAGCGGCTCATTTCCGCTGAAAACCAGGCTTCTTTCAGCCCTTGCGTCCGCAAGTCTCCGTACAGGCCTAAACAGCTCCATAGCGTTCCGCTGCAGGTAATCACTATCCTCTTGATACCTTCATAGCATTTAAAATTCCCCTTAGGCCTTTTGCCTCTAAAATAACCGGGGAGCGCCTTCAAGACCTGGGTATCGGTATAAATATAAAGGTCATCCAGACTGTGTTTAAGTTCGATAACCCTGGCTATGATTTTCTTTAATTTTACGATATGCGGCCTGGAAACCCATAACGCATTAGTCTTCTTCTCGTACATTTTAGTATTATTGAAAAGTATGGGCTGAAAGACCACGATATTGCACCCCTTGGAGCGGGCGAATGAAACCATAGGTAAAATATCGTCTATATTCTTGTCCATGACGGTAAAGTTTATTCCTACGCTTGGAGAGGAAGAGTGATGCTTGGCCTTGTAGAAATTTACTTTATCTATGTTCCTGGCGGCTTTCTCAAAGACCCCTGATCCCCGGATTAAATCGTTGACCTCTCCCATGCCATCTAAAGAGATGGTTATATGGTTGACGCGGGCCCGTATTAACTTCTCGATAATACTATCATCTAAGAGCGCACCATTAGTAATAATATCCACCATGGCAAGGCCCTGCGCAGTCGCAAACTCCACGATCTCCAGAAGATCCTCCCGCAACAGCGGCTCTCCTCCTGAGAATATAACATGGCGTATCCCCATATCTTTAATCTGCAGGATAATATCTTTTATCTGGGCAGTGCTCAGTTCATCTTCCTTGCGGCTGGGATTACGGGAGATCTCGCACATCTGACAACTGAGATTACATCTGTTGGTGAGGGAAAAATATACGTGTTCCGCAGGCGTAAAGGGCGCAGAAAATTTTCTCCCCAGATAAAAACCTAGTTTATCCGCAAAATCTATACACGCCTTCTTTAATAGAGCATCCATATTACTTCTTCCTTTTGCCGCGGAATAAAATCCGCTTTAAACTTTGAGCAGACTCCTGAGAATAACAGCTCTGCATGCATAATTCTCTGCAGGCACCGGAGTGCAGGCGAAGTTTACGGGCATCCTTGGAAAGCCAGGCCTTCTTTAAGGTGACCTCCTCCAGATCCCCGCATATGCCGTGACAACTATAAATCAAAGGTTTGCGTTTATCATAACAGATAAAAACTGTTTTAAATCCTCCGAAACAAACCCAGTCCCTCGGCAAAAGCCTGCGCTGATAATAGTCAACCAAGAGCTCCAGGCGCGGTTCTTCATAAACGGTAATATGAAGAGGCTGGTAATGCCGTATCTTTTTTATCTCCTCTTCTAGGAGAGGGATCTTCTCTTGCCGTACCCAGAAGGAAGGAAGCTTCTTGTCTAGAAAGTTGGCATTGTCGCTTACTAACGGCTGAAAATTAATTACGTCTACTCCGAGGCTATCCGCCATCTTAAGCAGCTCGGATAATTCCTGCACATTATTATCCATTACGGTACAGGCGACCCCGAGTGAAAAAAAACGGGTGTTTTTTCTCTTGTTATTGAGAATGACAATCCCTTCAACAGCCTTCTTAAAGGCATTGTTACCCCTGAAGAAATCATTGGTTGCCTCCAGGCCATCAAGAGAAACATGGATATGGCTCACCCCCCAGGCGGATAACTCCTGGGCCATTCTCGCATCAATCAGGGCCCCGTTAGTGGTGATGATGCTCCTGAGTCCCTGCTCGGCACAATGCCGGCATATCGCGCCCAGGTCTTCTCTGACCAGGGGCTCTCCTCCGGTAAGAAGCACCTCTCCTATATTATAGGCGCGCGCCTCGTCAATAGCATGAAAGACCTGCGCGGTAGTTAATTCTTCTTCCTGGGGCAAGAGGCCAAAGATATTGCACATTTTACAGTGCAAGTTACAACGATAGGTAAGGGAGATCTGCATTACCTGCGGCGGCAGGAAGGGGTAATTAATTTTTCTCGATAACCACAAAAGTAAATCTCGCATTAACAATCTGCTCTTTTTATAAGTTTAATTTCTGCGGAATAAATAATACCCGACCCCGCAGCTCTCCCCGTATCTGGACCTGGCATAGCCATATTGCTTTTCTGAAAGGAAGGGGTGCTTTTCCTTTAGATACTCGATAGTCTGCGTGTTAAGTACCGGGTCATCAGCCCTGACAACTACAAAAAACCTGTCTTCATTCTTAATCTTGGAAACTATATCTTCGATATCCCTGATACTATAGCTGACGTAATGGGTATCTTTATAATAGTAATTAAACGGCTCTTGCGAATTAAAGGATATCACGATATCCGAGCTCAAGCGAATACTTTTTATCTTGGAAACCAATTCGCTCCAGCGTTCAGGAGGCTCAAGGTAAAATTTATCCAACAGGGCTAAAGAAGAAACAAGCACAGTAACCGCTACGATGGATATTTTAATCGCCCTGCTAAAACACGTTATTCCTTTAGCGATAAGAATGAAAAACGGCACGGAAACAAAAAATAGTTCTTTTGATTTATAAACAGGGTCTATATTCCGAGAGACTAAATACAAAATAAAAGGGGGCAGGAGAAGCCAGGCAGTCAGGAAGAGGTTTACCCTGACCTCGTTTCTGTTCTTAATCATTCCGTAGAGCATTATCCAGATCAATAAAAAAAGCAACTGGGGACTTCCAGCGCTAAAATCTATGAATGTCTGCCCAAGCGTCTGTAGCGTAGGCACAGGTGGATCATGCTTAACCGCGGCCCTCATGCCCGCAGAGCCACCCTGCCAAGATGCCATCTGTGCGGGAAAAACCAGAATGTGCCAGGGTAAATAAAGCGCGAAGATAATGGAGGTCACTACAGCCCACTTTTTAACCTTCTTGCCTATAAATGCAAAAGATACGGCCTGGATAAAAAACATAATGTAACCGCAGATTTGCGTATAGAGCATTATTGTTGTAAAGACCGCATACCATACTGCATAGCGCAGCTTTTCCTTCTCGGCAAACAAAAGGAACGAGAGGTTGAAGAGAAATGCAATGAGCGTGAAAAATCCGTATAGCGAGACGTAATGCGAATAAAATATATGCGAGGGAGAAACGGCAATAATTAGCGCGGTTAACAAAGCGACTTCCTTATTGAATACGGCTTTCTTATGCAAAGAGAAAAGCGGTATTGCGACAAGTAATGCGGTATTGCAGAGCATTGAAAATAATTTCCCGGAAATATCCATCGGCCTGACCAGAAACAACCACCAATGAAGCACGTAGTAATAGAACGGATGGTGTGCGATAGCCATAGTATTAGGGACTATTTCTGTTATGGTGCGCGCTGCCAGCAATATAACATTATACTCATAGGTGCTTAATTCTGCTCTTGCCAGGAAGTAAATCCTGGCCAGAATAGCGCAGAACACAATGACCGCTAATAAGATGGCCGTTTTTCTATTCATCGTTAGTCCGTACGAGTTGTTTTCTTTTTTCTGCCGAACAGATAATACGCAATCGCGCAGCTTTCTCCGTATTTAGGTTTATCATATGTATATTCTTGCTGTGAAAGCAGGGTATAGCCGCTCTTCAGGTACTCGATAGCCTCATTGTTAACAGCTGGATTATCCAGGCGCATAATCAAAAGCAGCCTGTCAAACTTTCCCTTTTCAGCAGTTACCGCAACTTTAAGGCTAGTAATAGACCCGGCGGTGCGAAATCTATCCCGGTAATAATAACGCAGCGGTTCCTGGTCCTGTAGGGCTATGACTAAATCCGAGGGCGCCCTTATCTTTGAAACCGCCGAAACCAGCTCTCGCCACCGCTCAGGGGCCTGGCGATAAGAAATACTGATTAACTGTAAAGTAGAGGCAGAGGCAATAGCTATAATAATAACCGCCTTGATGCCCTTATTGCAATACGCAACCCCCCTGCCAACCAAGAGGAAAATCGGCACAGAAACAAAAAGAAGTTCTTTGTGTTTATATATTGAATCTACGTGAAGCGAGACTAAATATAAGGCGAGAATGGGAACTGTAGACCAAAACAGAAGAAATAAACTGGTGCTTAGATCTCGTCGATTTTTTATTATACCGTAAAGGATAACCAAAAAGAACAAGAACAAAAGGAACGAACTGCCGGCGCTATAATCTATGAGCGTCTGCCAAACCGTCTCTAGAGTAGGCAAGGGGGGGTCATACCTGACTGCTGCCTTCATGCCCGGAGACCCCGTCTGCCAAACACGCATCTGATAAGGAAAGGCTAAGGCGTACCAGGGCAGGTATAGCCCGATAATAACCAGGATTACCGCGAGCCATTTCTTTACTTTCCTTCCCATAAACAAAAATGATACTGCCTGGATCATAAGCATGATGTACCCACAGATTTGTGTATAAAGCATGAGGGTAGTGAAAAATACGTACCCTATGCTATAACGCAGCTTATCTTTTTTTAAAAACAACATGAACGAAATATTCGATAAGAAAACGATAAGCGTAAAAAACGCATAAAGAGAGATGTAGTGTGAGAAAAATATATGTATCGGAGAAACCGCGACAACAAAAGAGGCAAACAGCGCATCCCCTTTAGTTAATATCCCTTCTTTCAAGAAAGCGTTCAGAATAATAGCTATGACCAGCAATGTACCCCAGACTACAGATAGTAGTTTTCCCGCAGTATATCCCGAATTCCACAGGCGCATCCACCAATAAAGAAAATAGTAGTAAAGGGGGTGGTGCGACGTTTGCGCGCTGAAATAGCTTGCATTTGCTAACTAGTTGTGCGCTACGAAGATAGAGCCGAATTCATATGTAGTTAGATTATCCTGCCCCAAAAAATACAGCCTCAAAGAAAGGGCGAATACAATGATAAGTAAAAACGTTATGATAGTCCGCTTGCCCATGCCGTATAGTTTATAGAGGAGTCCGCCCGGGATGCGCATCTTCCCCGGAGACTAGATAACCATCTATCAGTCTATTTTGCTCTTTCAATATGGTACAGCAGCCATCAAAGCAAGGCGCTTCTTCAGCCAGCTCCGCCCTAAAACGCAGGTGTTCATTCTTCCATAATTCCCCAAGCGACCTCTTCCTGATATTTAACCCCTCTACGCTGGACTGGTATTGAGGGCATTTAATGATATCCCCGTTTGCGTCGATGGAAAGAATGTAATAATTGGTAAAGCACCTTTTCCTCTGTCCGCATGCAAGGACTGGGTTCATGTCTGCGCCCGCCCCTGCCCCAGCCCGGTGGCCTTGCGGCTGAAGCCAGTTACCCATGTAAGTTATTTTTTTCTCTCCCTTTAAGCCGATAAGAAGTGACTTAAACTCTTTGAGTTCCTCATTATTAAGCTCTATATCTGCGCAATTAACCAAACCCATGCCAAGCATCTTCAGCACATTGATGGATTCTATATTTCTATACCTGTTGGCAAAGGCAACCAGTTCCGGTAATTTCCGGTAATTTAATCTAGTAATCACCGCATTCACCAGTATCCTTAATTTACTATCCATGGCGTTTAAGCTCTCCAGAAACTGGATAATATTTCCAAAATAAGGCTCTTTATTGTATGCCGGACGCAGGGCATGCTGTGTTGCCGGTTCGGCTGAGTCAAGACTGAGTAATAGGATATCCCAGCGTACGTCAGTCAGGAACTTAGCCATCTCGGCATTCAAAAGGCTGCCGTTGGTAGTCATAGCCCCCACTAGCTCAAGAGACTTAATTTTTTCGATAATCTTGGTGGCATCTTTTTTACACAAAGGTTCGCCAAACATGCCCCCTAGGTTGATTTCCTGCACCCTGAACTCTTTTGCATCTTCAAAGATGCCGAAGAGTTCCTGCGTAGATAACTCATCAGAAATATCAGACGGCCTATTGACTTGTTCGTCTGCCCTGCCTCCACGGCAATAAATACAACGAAGGTTACATGCCTTGGTCAGCATGAGGGCTATTGTCTCTGGGCCAACCAGAGGATCACTTATCCCCTGCCTAACGCGTTCGATTGTGCGGTAATCCATCTGGGTTATCGTTTTTTCTGGGTAAAGGCCAGAAATCTTTGTTTCATAATTTCCAGCTCAAACGGTACGCAAAAGTTGCAGACGCTGCAGGTTGCCGGGGGCCTTGTGTCAATAAAGCTCCTCACAAAAGAAGAATAATCTTCGCTTTTGATAAATTCTTTGAGCTCTTTGAGTTCGAAGTAATTCTGTTTGTATTGCTGATCGTATTTGAATTGGCAAAGCGGGATATTTCCGTTGTAACATATTGATAATGTAGTGAGCGGGATATAGCAGCCCAGGCGCAAGCCGTGCTTATTTACCAGCTCCGGATACCGAGAGGAGACGGCAGGATTCGTGCCCGATGGGCCTCTTTGTTCATTTTTTTTGAACTCTCCTATATTTGAGCGTACCCCAAGCTCATGCAGCATTCTCTCAATAGCCGGTACCTGGGCCGAGAACTCTTCTTCCTGTTCTTTCGTTAACGCAAATTCCTTCTGTTTACTCGTATAACACCTCAAGGGCTGAAACATAAAATAGTTTATACTATGCCCCTTGAGAAGATTAATAATTTCTGTAACCCGGTTGTAGTTTATATTTAAAATGGTAAACATAATGTCAATCTTGGGAAACTCTACTTTATATTTACCCTTATATTCTGTAATCGCTCCGAGCGCATCTACCGAGTGTTGGTGGCGGGAGGAATCCGCATAAAGCTTCTCTGCTGTCTGGCGGGATTCCGTATTAAAACTGATGTTCAGCTGGCTGATTAAGCCGCCCTTGATGATCTTAAACATATCTTCTCTGCCCAGATTCTTTGCGTTAGTGATAACCCTTATAAAAACATCCGTTTCTTTAAGCTGTTCTAAGAAATAGAAGGTCTGCTCTTTATAAAAAAACGGCTCTCCGCCCCCGAAAAGATGAACGTCCCTTATTCTTAAATTCTTGATATCCGCGACCAGCTTATCGATAAAAACTTTATTATTGAAGAAATCTCTCTTGGGGTCACATTTCAGAAAGGCGCCATAGTCACCCCCGCCAGCACGCGAACCATCCGAACAATAGCGGCATGAATCGTTACATAGTCCGGTAGGATACACAAACAGCCTCATTGGTTTTACCGCAGCATCTTGCCTTAAAGTATACAGATATTCCGCCATACAGTTAGTTACAGCTTCGGGGTTGTATTTAAACTCCAGGGCTGGCCTTAAAAAATTAACAGGGGACATAGATACTCCTTTACTAGATAACTAATCCCGCCAGGCAGGGGGAGGCACAACGCTTTACTCTTTCCATCTCGCCCAGGTACTCGTTAGAACGAAATACCTCTTCCAGGGGATAACGATAGAGCGGATACTCCAGCTCCTTACCGCAGATCCAGAGATTACCCCGCAGATTGATGTTAAAACTCTCCGTTCCCATCTTACACTGATTTTCTGAACGAAGCGTATTGTTAAAATAATCCCAATATTTATCTATTATTTTCAAAGAACGACAAAGCCTGATTATTCCTTCGTTATCGTGGAGAAAGTTCAATATGCCCTTTAGGGCTTCCAGCTGCTCCTCACCAAGCTCAAACTTCTTTCTGCGGTAATAAATTTCATTATGGGGTATGATTGGTTGAATATCTATCTGCACCTGCGGATAGCGTTTGTTTACGAATGTCAAAAACGACACAAATCCTAAAAAATTATCCGGCTGCAGGACAGAGGTGATATAAAATGGCCACTGGTATTTCTGCAGCAGGTCGGCCGTTTCAATGACCTTTTTAAAAACACCCTCACCGCGTATTCTGTCATTTTCTGCCTCCAGGCCATCCAGGGAAAACAAGAATATAATCTTTTCCCGGTAAGGAAGGACTGCTTCCAGAAAATCTGTTTTTAGTAACGTAGCATTGGTTATGATATTGACGGTTATGCCCCTGGCTGCAACTAAGCCTGCCAACCTGATAAGATCTTCTTGACGAACTAACGGTTCTCCTCCGCCAAAACCAACGCTTTCTACCTGGAAACGGGTAATATTATCAATGATGCCTTCCCACTGGTCTAACGAGAGCTCTTCCTCCAGCTGATGAGGATGCGTAGTAGTAGTACACATGCGGCACTTTAGATTGCACCTGTTTGTCATAGCAATGTAGAATTGCTTAAAGCGCATCATCGCCCTATCCTCTATCTCTGGGTTAACCATTCTGTCTTGGACGGCTTTTCGTTGATTCTAATATATCTTTTATTTGTTCGAGAAATACCTGGAAGTCGTTATTATTGGCCTGGGCGGCAATCTTCGTTTCCTGGGCCATATGTTGCAAAAAGGCTGATTCGGCTTCGAAAAGCGCATCTGTCTCTTGTATAAATCTTTTGTGTATACGCCCTATATCCTCTGACTCGGGACGTTCAGAGCAAAACTGAGTACAATTTACCCTGCATTCCTTGATCCGGGAGCGAATCTCATATGCCTTCTGGGATAACCATGCCTCTTTTAGGGAGCTATTTCTGATGTTCCCTAATGGCTCAAAACACACAAAACTTATATCTCCCTGAGGATTTACAAAAATCCTGCTGAAACCGACAAAACAGGTATTTACTATTCTTTCTTTACGAAAATGCTGTATCGTCTTCTCCGGCATAAAGTCAATACCAAATGGATAAAATCCCTGCGTAAACATCTTTTCCCTAATGGCCTCTAGTTCTTTGAAAACAGCTTCTAGCCGGATGATGTCTTGCTCATCCAGCCAAAAATCCGACTGAAAATTAGCATTATCAAGCAGGCTCCCATTATATACCAGCGGCTGAAAGGCTATATATCCGCACTGCATATCTTGAGCTAATTTTACCAGCCCAGGCAGCTCTGCGATGTTGTGCTTCATAATTACGCTCACCATCCCTACATCTAACCGGCCTTCTGGATTATCCTCAAACCTTCTAAGCAGCTCCTTTTTATAATGGTTAACTAACCCTATTCCCTTGATTGCTTTTTCAAAAACATCCTTGCCTCTTATTGAATTATGCAATTCTGGCTGGGCGCTATCGATGGAAAAAGTGATATTCCTGAGCCTAGAGCCAACGATCTTACGGGCCATCTCGTCTGTAATAATGCTCCCGTTGGTGTTAACCGTAGTAATTATGCCCGGCCGAGAGGCATAATCGATAAGCTCGAATATATCCTGGCGCAGAAAAGCCTCCCCTCCGGTAAAATAGATGGTCCTGACCCCCAGCTCAATCGCCTGATCGATTAAGCGCTTGACCTCTTCCGTGGTCATCTGCGGATTAAAATCCTGCTTCCATACATCGCAGATCTTGCAGCGGATATTGCATTTAGAGGTCAGCATGATCTGGATCATATCCGGAGCTACCATGACCCTGTTTAGGGCACGAGAAAAATAAAAACGGTAGTCGGTTATTAAATCTGTCATATACTCACGTGTCTTAGGGTTCATCTTAGCATCCATCTTACTGTATTCCTCCCCGGTAAATACCCAAGAGGCTAGCCAGGGATAACAGCCATCTCCTGCGCAGCTCTCTTCTAAAAGGAGTATTTACCCCTTTGATATACCATTCGGATTTATCATTATACTCTATCCCCAGTTCCCTCTGCTGTTTTCCTATCCATGACTGCCGCGGTATATAGCAGGAGCTTACGCTTACGAATTCATCTATATACCTTCTATTAAAAAACAGGAAAAGCATTGTTTCAAAAACATCTATCCAGCTCTCCGTAGGATACCCCGCCATCCAGAGGGTATTTACCTTAATACCTGCCCGGCTGGTCATCTTAAGCGCACGGGATATAGCGCCCTTGGGAGGCTTCCCCATATGGGAAAGGACCTTATGGGCGCCGCTCTCTATGCCGTAGGTAAAATATATACACCCTGCTTTTCTTAGTTTGTTAAAAATCTCTTGGCCGGTCTCTGGCCTGGCCCTGGCCATCCCGCCCCACTCGAAAGGCAGCCCTTCCTTAATGACGGCGTCGGCAAATGCCTCTAAGCCCTTCAGGTCTCCATTCACCATCAAATCGTTGCACTTAAACCTCACTCTACCAAAAAGCCCGCTATGTTGGCGCATCTCTCCGAGAATATCCTCGGCGCTGCGCATCCTATAATTGCCCCACATCGGCTTATCGGTGCAAAACCTGCAATGGTAATTACAGCCCCGACTGAAAATAATCGGTATCTCTGTTTTATTGGTGTAGTTGTCGGGGCTAAAAAGAGAAAGGGCAGGATAAGGCAGAGAGTTTATATCTAGCGGCTTCTCTGCCCACCCGTTATCGCGAAATCCAGCTGCGGTATTTACCACTGTGCCCGGCATATTTAAATCGCTGATTGGTTCGTTGCGGGATATCTTTTCTGCTATCTTACTGGCGATAAGCTCCCCTTCTCCCTTTACGTATATATCCACATTCTTATTGAAGAGGGATTCCTCCAGCAGCTCCACGCACCAGGGGCCGCCGAAGACAACCGCGATATCTTTTCTTTTTTCCTTCAGCTTATCTGCCAAGAGATCTGCCAAGAGCCTGGAATGGCTGTTTACGCTAAAGCCTACCAGCTTAGGATTAAAACGCAGGATCTCCTCTACCCATTTTTCTAATAACCGGCTTATGTCAAAATGCCGATTGAGCCGCTCAATGCCAGACCACGCACCTGACTGATCCCAATCCCACAAGAACCTCTTAGCGGCATTCTCCTGGTAAAGCTGAGAGTTAAAACAATATACCTTCACTTCATGGCCGTCTTTCAACAGCTGGGCAGCGATATAGGCAATGCCCAGCGGAGGCATATCAACACCATAGAGCGGGGGGAATACTAAGGCTATCCTCATCTTTGTTTAGAAAAAGTATGCTGTAAAATATTCCGCATAGTAGCTGATTCCTGCCTAGCGTGGCAATCCTGAAGACAGAAGTGACGGCAGCGCTTAATCCATATCCTCCTTTTACGAGCTGCGGCAGAGGTCCAGATCTTTCGTATATCCGGGGTGCTGCGTATATTACCCACTGCCTCCCCGCACATCTGCACCGTACCTGAAGGCACCAGGACAAACCTGCGGTAACCGGCAAAACAAACCCAGTCCTTAGCAGTAACCTGACCGCGAAAATACTTCTTAAGCAAACTAAAGCTGGGGTAGTTAAGTCCGTAGCGCTCCTTCTGAAGAATGATAAGCCTATCCACCACTTCATCGAGTTTACGCAGGCGCTCCCCGCTGATCCAGAGATCTTGTTTCTTATCCTCTTCGCCTTGCATATAAAGCCGGACATTATCCAGGACTACGGGGGTCAAATACAGGGCATCTACGGAGATACTCTTGGCCAGGGAGAAGTATTCTTCCAGTTCGTCTAAATTATAATTCGAGATAGTCAGGATGAGTACCTTAACAGGGCCAGCCCCTTTCCCGAAATAGTTCAGATTCTTTATACCCTGGATTATCTTAGCGTAGGAGCCTTCCTGCCCCCTGATATTATCGTGGGTCTGAGGCCTGGCCCCGTCAAGAGAAACCGTGATAATATCTACTTTAAGATCAACCAGTTTTTTTGCCATCTCTTCGTTCAACAATGTGCCATTGGTAGTAAGTATCACCCGCATGCCGCTCTCTTTGACATAGGAGATAATATCCAGGCAGATATCGCTGAGCAGAGGCTCTCCGCCGCAAAGGTTCACCTCTTCCACTCCCCACTGGCGGCACTGATCGACAACAGACTTTATTTCATGAAGGCTCAGTTCTTCTTCCTTGCGGGCAGCTTCCCAGACGTTGCACATCTTGCAGCGTAAATTACACCTGCTGGTTAATGAAAGCTGCAAAGTGTCTGGAGGGAGGAGAGGGTAATTAATTTTCCTGGAGAGCCAAAAACCCACGTTTCTTTTCAGTGCTTTTTTTCTATCCATAGTCATCGGTTAATCAGCAAAGACCAGTGCGTGCAGGCGATCATATAATATATCGGCAATGAGCCGGTGGCCTTTTTCATTATAGTGGTTATTATCGAGAAAATATTCCTGCCGATTCGCTTTTCTCTTTTTGAATTCCTCGACGAGGTCAACAAGCCCTATGTTATACTCTTTGGCTAATATGCTAAGTACCGGTTCGTATACAAAAGATGACTCTACCGAAGGCTGGGCCAATAAAACAACGCGAATATGATTTTTAGCGCCAAATTTAATGATCTCCCGTATATTACTGACAAAATCCCTGGGTGAGACCCTTCTTGCCGGGGCATCAAAGGCCAGGGTATACTCCTGAATTAATTGCTCTAATTCCCTGCTCTCTTGGCATGTTCGCACAAAAGTCCTTGGCCTACCTCCAGCCGCACTAAACCTGTATTTGGGAATTACGGCGCTTTTTAGATTAAAAATTATTTGTTTCAGGAAAACATAGAGCCGTAATCTGCTTAAGCTATTATCGAGCCCAACCAAAAACTCCGGAAGAAAACGGATATCTTTATCGGGAGAACCCAGCGCTTCGCAGAGGTCATTAAAACCGAAACCTACCAGGAGCATATCCGGCTTATATCTGATCAACTCTTTCTTCAAATACCTCAATCCCTGCAAAGAAGAGTATCCGGGAACGCCGGCATTAATTATCTCTACGCGGCCCCCATACAAGGCATTAAGCTTTTCTTCCAGGAGATAGGCATAGGTATCCTTATGCCTAAAATTCATCCCATAAACACAGGAGTCTCCAAGCAGAATGATCCTATAGACCCCTTGAGGTTTCTGGTAGTCGCACAGCGTCCCGCGATACCCCCTGATATTAACATCTTCATCCTCATTTGGTTTCAACCTCCAGAATAAAACGTTATCCCTATAGTAAGACCCGAAGGATGGAGGATCCACCGGCCGCAGGGGACCTCCCATCTGAAAAAGCGGCCTTTTGATCCCCGGGTTTTCTTCTCTGGTATTGCCAAACCCCGCGAGCCGCAAACACAACTCCAGCACGCCAAAAAAAATCAGAAGACTGCTTAAAGAAAAAACAAGCTTGCCAATCGCCCTGCCTGTATTATTTATTAAAATACTCTTTGGCATTTACCTCTATGCTGCCTGCAAAAAATGTGTAATTACCGACTGATAATGGCTTATTATTTTTGCCTATTCTATCATAAATCAATGCCCGCGCAAAGGTTCTTCTGTGCGTATTCGAGATTACGGAGTTGGAGTCATCCAAAGACAAGTTGCAATCGAGAATGACATTTTCCTTACTTCTGCTATCCATAACTCCTATCCTGGAAATACGCTTAGTATTCGCATCCCAAATGGTATCCCATCCTTCAGTATCAGGATGGAACCAGGGGAATCTCTTTATCTCCTTTTTAGAAGGAATAAGGTAAGAGCCATACCTATCTGGCAGCATAACGACAAACAAAACATGCTCCGGGTTAAGCTCCTTCTGCGCCTTAAGATCGAGGCGGTAGTGAACAACTCCTCCCTCTTCTACCTGGAATTCCCAGAGGCTGGAAATAGCCAGCTCTTTCCAGGTGCCTTCAAGAATAAACCTTTGAGGAGTTTCTTTTTTAACGGTCCATAGGGCATCTAGTGAAGAAAAATACCATCTGCCAGCAGAAAGGATCATGAGAAAAACTCCTTCTTTGGCTGTTAGCTCCTTCTCTCTCGAAAATATTTTTACCCTTCCCCCATCGAAAAACAATCTCACTTTGCCCTTACTTATCTCCTGAGAAGCCTGTGTCTTGCGTAGGTATTCAGCCAATCCGTCTTCTGTGTCAAAAAAGGAGAGGATGCCGGGAAAAAATTCGTATCTGCCTGGAGCAAGCGATAGGCGGCGGGGACCGAACCCCACCAGAGAAACGGATTCCCTGAAGAAACCCTTTGTTATGCGCGCTGAGGATCTGTTTAGGACCCCCTTATCCCCAAGATCCAGAAAAACCCAGGGAAAAACAGCGTGTTCTTGATCAAGATTACCCAAGCTGTTTCTTGGAGGAGCTAAAAAAGGGGCGTCCCTTTTACCATACATCCCTACCTGTTTACGATACCCGCGCCTCAAGGGACAATTAACATCGAAATCATATATATTAATAATCTTACCTGCCTCCAATGCAATCTGCCAACTCAGCCGCCCTTCGTTTATAGTAAATTTCCACACCTGCTTTAAAGCCAAAACAGGAGAGTACCCAGTGGCGATTATCTCTCGAGGAGATGTTTTCTCAATTTCCCAGGAGAAATCTGCTCCGCTATAACCGATACCGCCAGCAGAAAAGGAGGTCCCAAGCCCTTTTTTCCCAGTTAACTCTTGGTCTTTCCAGAATATCCTGGCGCACCCCTGGGCAAAGAATAACCGCAGGGGGCCTTCCTCTACATAGCGGAGGTCTTGTAATTCTCTTAGCAAATCAAGCTCATTTTTTATCCTGTCAAAATTAACCGGGTGGGAAACTTTTTTCTCCAAAAGCTCTCTTGCGCCCTTACTGAGATACACGGTGGCGTCATAATTCTTGGTCTTGATTGTTTTTAACTCTACAAGGTTATTTTTAACGGCGTTGTATGCCCTCTCTTCTCTTTGCATATAGCTGCTGAAGTCATACCAGGTACCAAATTGTTTATACTCTTTAAGCGCAGGGCTGGATTCCACAGGGTAAAAACGATTTCCGTTAATAACGAGATCGGCCTGGGTTAATTTGTCCCTGACGTATCCCTCGGAATCAGCTGGCTCAATGTTAAATAATTTAATGGAGAAGTCATAGGCTAAAATCTTGTTTCGTTTGATAGCGTTCTTTAACCTAATCCTGCTGTAAACAGTGTGCAGCGTGGGATAGTGGTTTACAAAGACAACCCCGGCTGAATCCTTCGCCTCAACAAGGATATCGATAATCCTCTGCGTCTCTTCAAGGATCCCTTTGTTCGGGCTTACCCTGGTAAGGGCGATCTTTCCCATTAAAGGCGTATACGCAGTGCCCCAAACCAAGGAAAACTGTTTATTCAAGTGACTCATATACATATAATTCATCAAAAACAACGCCACGCATACTGCCAGGAAGATAACCCTGAGGCTGCGCCGGACAACGGGTAAAATTTTATATATACCGCAGGATGTCATCAGCGCAATGGCAGGCAGATAGCATATCGTATAGTACGTCGCGCGTATCCCACAGACATAGTAATACACTGAATGGAATACGTAGGGGAACAAAAACCAGGAGATGATAATGGCCTTATGCCTTGTCTTAGACTGTAGAAAAAATGGAAGGGCTACTGCAAAGAGGAAAAAACCCAGGTTAGCCAGCTGGTTATTAAACAATTCTTTAAGATAGATGAGCAGGATATTTACGCCGATCTTATCCTGGCTAACCCTCATAGTATGGGATATCCCGCTGACTTCGTTTAGGTAATAATTAAACCGTAATGCCATGGCGCTGGTGTCAAAAAGCAATAAAAGGAATGCCAGAAAAACCATAAAGGAGATGAGCATATTGCGGTAGTAGGCTCTTATATGCACGGGATCTTTTCTGTTAAGAACGAAGGATTGGTAGAGATAAATCAGGGTAGGAACAAAAAGAAACACAACCGGCTTCTCGGATTTAAGTTTAAGCAATATAATACAGGAAAAAACCCAGAGAAGGACTTTTTTAGTCTTCTTAAAGTAATCCGATGAGAGAAGGGCATATACCCCTAAACTCACAAAGGCCACGGTAGCAATAGACGTAAAATAAATGCGCAGGTACCCGAACGTGCCAGGATACATCAGCAGACAGAAGACAGCCAGCATCCCTACATACCTGTCTTTGATCATGGTGCCTATCTTATATGTGAAGAAGATAAGTATAATAAGAAAAATAAAATTGTGGTACACGGCTGTATCTATGGATACGCCAAACAAATAAAAGAACGGCCAGGTAAACACATCGTAAATTGCCCTGTCAGGGGCGCGCGACCCGAAGGTTTGTTGTAAATTTTTGATATTAGTAAGCTGGCTAGGGAAGTCGTATATGGAATAATACTTTCGTACGGAAGAGGTAAGAGATTGCTCCAGAAAATTAAAGTAATTATCCAGCCGCAGAAAGACGATATTGTGCACAATATATAAACCGCAAAAGGCCAAAAAAAGTATAAAGATTACGTCTGTCTTTTTCTTGATATTTGTCTGCATGTTAATTTAAAAACCGCTTTTTAAAAAATGTTCCTGCTCCTGGCTGCGTACCAGATAACGGCAAAAAGGTCCTTAAGCGATAATACGGAAAAAAGATTAATCATCCTTAAGGGGTCTGCCAGATACACGGCAGCATAACCTTTGGCTGTTATTCTTTTATCCGGTAACCTTTCACGAGAAGAGCCTAGCCTGCCCCTATTACTGAAGAGATTTACGTCCTGAGCCCTCCACCCATCTGCCCTCCCGCATGCCTCTTGGTATAATTCACTACCCGGCAAGCAGGTGAAATTAGAGAAATGCGTAATTTCTGAGCGTATCCTCTTGGCAACCCTGATCGTCTGCCCAAGCATCCGATGATCTTCCCAGGGGAATCCCACCATAAAGAAAACCCAGCTCTTAATACCAGCCTCCCTGCACCAGGCCACGCAATCTTCTACCTGTTTAAGTTCTAACCCCTTCTTCAACCTCTTTAAGGTTACCTCGCTGCCGCTCTCCGGCGCAAAGGCAATCATCCAGAACCCAGCCTTTTTCATCTTAAAGATAAGCTCCCGGCGCATGGTATCAGCGCGCACCCCGTTGGTAAGCTGTAAGCTGACCTTGATATCTTTTTCTATCAGTAAATCGCAGATCTCCTCTGCCCGCTTGGCATCCAGGGTAAAATTATCGTCATAGATGGCAATCTCCCTTACGCCCAGAACCTTCGTCTGCCACTCTATTTCTTTCACCACATTTTCCGCTGAGCGGACCCGGAGCTTATTTCCCAAAGTCTTCGAACAGAAAGTACAGGTAAATGGACAACCACGTGATGATATAAGGCTGGATACCGGAACCTTCCTCTTTACCGGCGTGTAATAACGCTCCAGGGTAACTTTCTCTAGGGCAGGGAAAGGCAGGCGGTCTAACTCTTTAATATAAGGAGCAGGACCTTTAAAAGTCCAGGCACCTGTGGAAGGATTCTTAAAGTAGTACCCGAGCTCCTGCGCAGAATCTCCTCCCGCAAGATAACCCAGGAAGCTCTCTTCTGCTTCAGATATAAAGATAGCCTCTAGCGGCCAGGCAAAGAAAAACTCAGGCAGGGTGGTAGGAAGCGGCCCTCCGATAACAAGGGGTATGTGGGGGTAAAGGCTATGGATCCTATAGACCAAATTCATGCTGTTTTCAATATTGGCGACATTGATGCTAAAACCAATAAGGCGATAGTTACCTAGCGCCGCTATATCCAGCCTACTGACGTTTTCATCAACCACATCAACAAAAAAACCGTTCTGCTGTAGGTACGCAGCCAGGTACAAAATCCCCAGAGGCGGGAGGTGATTTATATAATCGCCTTGCCTGTGAGGTGAGGACGTAATCAACAGTATCTTCTCTGACTCCATAAACATGCTCCTAGAATAACATCTTGGACATATGCCAGGCAGCCTTCAGATAACCCCCAAGCATCTGGCAAGACTTAATCTTACCTGCCTGACGCAGGATATATGAAGGCCGAAGGATCAGGCGGCGATAAGCCATCCGCTCAAGCTCAAGCAATCGTTCTCTTTTGAGATAAAGAGTATCCATAGCGGCAGAGGAATAATTAAAATCTGCGTAAGAGCCCTCCTCCCCCAGAAGCCCCAGCTCTTTTGCTTCGGTAAAGAGAGGAGTGCCGGGAAAAGGCACAGCTAAGGAGAAATTAAAGAGGTCTCCGTTTAACTCTTCAGCAAAATCAAGGGTTGACATAATATGCGACTCGCGCTCCCAGGGAAATCCGATAATAAAGAAAAGGTATGTCTGAATCCCCAGCCTGCGGCAGAGCCTAACCGCTGCCTTAGCCTGCTCTCTGGTTATCCCCTTCTTGATCCGCTGCAGGGTCTCTGTACTTCCGCTCTCAACACCAAACCCTAATGCAAAACATCCTGCTTTCTTCATGGCAATCAACATCTCTTCATCAACATTATCTACGCGGCCGTTCGTAGCCCAGCGTATCGGAAGCTCCCCATCGATGATACGCTGGCATATCTCCATAACCCATCTTTTATCAAGCGTAAAACAATCGGCGCGTAACCAGAAATCACGAATACCGCACTCCCTTACATATTCTTCCAGTTCATTGACCAGGGAAACAGGGCTGCGCTTCCTGACCTTGCTGCCATCTGCCAGAGGGGCAAGACAGAAGGTACAAGGAAAAGGACACCCCTTACTCGTCAAAACCAGCCCCATTTTTCTGCCATTATCCGGCATCCTGTAGAAAGAGTTGTTTGTAAGGTTCCGTTCAGGAAAAGGCAGATAATCCAGATCTGCGTCTCTTTGCCGCGGGGGATTAACTACCTCTCTAGCCCCCTTGCGCCAGGTCAATCCCTGAATCTCACCAAGGGGCTTTCCGGCCAAGAGCTCTTCCCAGGCCAGCTCCGGCTCCTGGCGCAGGAGAAGGTCTATCCCGGGATAATGCGCAAACAACTCCTCGCCTGTCCGGGTAAGAATCCCCTTGGCTACGGTCAAAGTCAGGTGATTAAATTTCTTAGCTATCGCAAAAGCACGCATATCATCTTTATAAGTAGCCAGCGTTAAACTAGCCAGTAAAAAATCCGGCCGTAAGCCTGCGATATCCCGTTCTACCTCCTGCCATCCTGCCTTTTGGGCGGGGTAGTCGCGGATTACCGCCTCCACCCCCTGCCTCCTGCATATAGCAGCTAGATACATAAGGTCCAGGGGCGGCCGGATTATATTCACAGACTCTGATTCCGTCAATGCCTGACAACGCTCATAGCGGTCATATAACCCTGTCGGAGGATTAATTAACAGCGCCCTCTTAACGCAGCCAGTTTTAGACTCAACCATGGTAACCACCCTTAAAATCCATTGGCCAGGCTAGAGAAATCAGTCAGGGTAACCTCACGGCGCTTCATATACACCCCGGGCCTATCTGAAGCCAAAAACCTGCGCTCACCCTCCCAATCGTAGTGCCAGTCTCCGTATCGCTCTGAAACAAAGGTATCTACGAAAGCAGGGTGGCAGATAATTTCTGCAATTCCGTCTTCCAGTGAAGAGACGAAAGCTGAAAAACGCTCTTCATTCAGCGCGCCGGAGTATAGCGTCCCGCTGGTAACATCGACGGTGCGTAACCCAGAGGCATTAATCTTGTTTCTGGCCAGCGCTGCTAATATATTCAGCCCCAGCTGAGCAAATATCTTTTTCTTTCTGGCAAAACGCCAATGCCTGACCACAGGACAACGGGGTGTGCGGATAAAAGAGACGCGATAACGCTTACACATCCTGATGATAATATCTAAAATCCCCGGCAGCATATGCAGGTGCTGGTGACTATCCACATGGGAAATATTAAGGCCCGCCTCCCTGGCTTTCTGAAACTGGGCGCAGATTTCGCTTTCGATCTCCTGCGCATTAATCCTGCGTAGAAGGTAACGCCCAAGAAAAATAAAGGCATCTTTATGGAAATTCCCTCCTCTATCTACCAGGCTTTTTATAAGCTCGGGCTCGCTCACCGGCCTCTCCCCAACCAGGACAATATGCAGTCCGATATCAAGACGGGGATTCTTCCTTATCAAGGCCAGCGCTTCTTCAAAAGCCCTGCCATTGACACACAGAGAAACGCTCGAGACATATCCGCCCCCGACCGATTCCATGATCCCCCGGTTCATCCCGGAGGCAAGGCCAAAGTCATCCGCATTCACCACCAGCTTTTTAATAATCTCACCCCCTCTTCCAGGTCAACAAATCTTAACGATCTTATATCCTTTGCCCTCTCTAGCAGCCTGCGGGGCTTAAAATAAAATCTGCGGTAAATACTCTTCCTGATCCCGATAAGCTCATCAGGGGAGTACGTGCTTTTAAGGTAGGGACTGCGTGTGTGGTCCCAGCCCCCAAGCTCGTTATCACACAACCCGGCATCGATTGCAACATCTCTGAGCGCAGTACCAAAATCCGGCATGGCAAAACTAAGCGATATAAAATCGCAGGCAGTCCGGTCAATGAATTCTCTGGTGCGCCGCAGGGAAATCTCATCTTCACCAGGCAGGCCGAGGATAAAATAAAGAAGGGTATAAATCCCCTGCCTGCGGCAGTAACGGACTGCCTTCTCTACGTCCTGCGCCGAGAGACCCTTGGCGTAGCGGTCAAGCATCTCGGAAGAAGCGCTCTCCGCACCTATCATAACCATCTTGCATCCTGCCTTGCTGAGCGAGATCACCATCTTTTCATCAAGGAGTGGCTCGATACGGCTATTACAGATCCAGCTCAGGGTTCCGGAAAAATTAGAGATAAGCTCTGAGCAGATAGCCGAACTACGGATGGGGTTAGCAAGAAAATGGCAGTCGGCAAAGAACACATTCCTTACTCCTAGCCTTGAGTGCATCTCTCTAAGCTCAGCAATAAGATTGTCTAATTCCCTGTATCTGTATTTAACCCGTCCGGCAACACAAAAGGTGCACTTAAAAGGACATCCGGTGGAGGCAATGGTAGTCAGAAATGGCTTATGGCCAAAAACAAAAGGAGGCATCCGGTGTAAACCGGAAAGGAAAAGCCCATGATATGGGGCAGGTAGAGAGAAACTATCAGCTAAAGGCCTGTTTTCTAAGATTATTCCGCCGTCTTCGCGGCGGTAGAACATATTTTTTATACAATCATACTCTCTACTCAGAAAATAAAGCAGGTCTGCGTTGGTAAAATCGAGCAGTATGCCATCTAAGAAAGGCGATTGCCGGATAACCTGTTCTCCGATAAAGATAAAAGGCGCGGCGCTGACAATAGTCTTAGCCTGCGGCAAGCGCTCCTTTACCATCTTTATAAACAAAAGGTCTGTCTCCAGGCTAAGCGAACCGCTGGTAAACACTACGGCGTCATAAGCGTTCCTGGCGATGCGTTCCAGTCCCTCTTTCGCGCCCAGCCGCTGCCCCTGCAGATCTAAATACTCAACCTGCGTAATATCTTTCAGGGTGCCGCTTAAAAGCACCAGGTCCTGAGGGGGCCAGTAGTAACTAGCTTGTGACGAGAAACTGCAGTAGTAATCCCTTATACAGGGCTGCTCTGAAGGAGGATTAACAAGGAGGACCTTTAACTGTTTACCCATCTTTTCTACCTACGCAGAGAATATGAGGGTAGGCATAGCCTTGGTCTATCTTCTCGCTTCTGACCCGAAACCCGGCCTCGCGGATAATTGCACAGAGGCCGTTGGCACTCATAGCCTCTACCCGCCTGGTATTTAAACCAGCTATGCGCGCCATAAAACATTCCTGCAGATAACACCAGAGCATCTTCAGGGAGGGCCCGAGCTCAACCTCTTTAACCACCAACACCCCTGTGCTGCTCAAAGCAGAAAAACTCTTCTTTAAAACCTTCTTTTTGTCCGCCAGCGGAAGCTGATAGAGGACATCGCTTAAGAGTATGCAGTCATAATCGCTGCCGTACTCCCAGGAAACAATATCGGCATGCCTAAAATCAATCCCCGCAGAGCCTCTCTCGGCATTAATCTTGCGGGCCAGAAGGATACGTTCTCTCCTGCAATCAACTCCCAGGATATCCCGCTGCTTAGAGCCTGAAGTTAGGAAAAATGAGAATAATCCCACTCCGCAGCCAAGATCAAGGATCCTACCTGCAGCAGGCACCGCCTTTTCGATCTTTTCAAAAGGACAGCTGCTTAAACGCAGGTTAACATAAAGCTTGTAGCGCCAGGGAAGCGCAGCATAAAATTCACGGAAACTGCCCCCTCTCAATTCTCTCATCGATTAACAGTCCCTGGTCAGGAATGCCACTGTTTGCACAGAAAAAGAACCGACTCGCAGATAATCGTCGCGATATTACCGATATTATCCAGCTTAGATTTACCCCTCTGTCGAAGCAGAAAGAACGCCGGAAACTGAACAATCTTATACTGCGCCTTAACAGCCTTGGCGAATAATTCGGCATTAATAAAAGAGCCCTGTGATTCTAGCCGTAAGGCGTCCAGCCGGTTTTTTCTAAAAAGCTTAAAAGAAAAATTGATATCCCTGACGCCCAGATGAAACAAGGTACGCATAAAGAAGTTGAATACCCTGGAATAGAGATAGCGCTTGAGCCCGCCCTGCTTATTATTCAGGCGGTAGGCAGAAACTATATCTGCGTCCTCTTCTTCCATTAAGGTAATTGCCTTTCTTAACTCTCCGAGGTCACAGGGCATATCGGCATCGGTATAGAGGATTGCTTCTTTGGCGGCATGGCAAAATCCGGTACGCAGGGCATTACCCAACCCTCTCTTTCTGCGGTTGTTGACCACCCGCAATCGTTTCTCTTGCGCGGCCAAGTTACGCAGGATAGCCGCAGTGGTATCTGAACTATTATCATCTACCGCAATAACCTCAAGGTCTTCGATCATTGCGGAGGCTACCTTTACTATATCTCGTATAGTGTCCAGGACAAACTCTACTTCGTTATAGATAGGGATAACTATCGACAATCTCTTAATCT